>JBFMCL010000003.1 GCA_040754395.1 Nitrospirota bacterium
TTCCCTTTTGGCGTTTGAACTCATAATGCAGTCCCTTTCTATGCATGTTTTTTCGGTAACATGCATTATGAGTCAACGATGTCTCCCTAGTCTTTACTTCGGTAACATTTTTTGTGATGCAATTCGCAGCTTCGAATTACCTTGACTAACCTGCAAGCACATGCTACTGTATAGACAAGATTTTAGAAGTTTTTGCGTTCAAAAAAGGCCTCAAAGACTTTTAGCTTTGTGGCCTTTTTTATTGAGTTCTTCTGAGATTTTAGTTCATGGATAAGGAGGTAACCACAATGACACAAGGAACTGTGAAATGGTTCAATGACAGTAAGGGGTTTGGCTTCATCACTGCGGAAGACAATACTGAATTTTTTGTCCACCATACATCTATCCAAGGCAGCGGCTTCAAAAGCCTTGCTGAGGGTGACTTGGTCAGTTTTGATACTGAAAAGGGCCCCAAAGGTCCCAAGGCAATTAATGTAGTGAAACGCTAAAAAAGGGGGAGAGGCTCCCTCATGAAAAGGGAGCCCTTTCCTTTGAAATGAATAAGGAACATGAATAATAACAGGCATGCAACGATGATGGAGAAAAAGCAGGAGTTGATGCAGCAAAAACGTGAAGCAGGCTCCATAGCGGTAAACTTCCCTGAGGTTTCGCGCATCGACATGAATATGACCTACAATCAGAAGGGGACGAAGTCGATTCACCGGACCTTTCATTTCTCTCCCAGCAGTTATGCTTTTTTCGTGATAAACTGCTTAAGAAAAGACTGTGTTGACGGCGGGTTTGATCTTACTCAGGTAATAACCGCGATGATCAGAAACCGGAGAGAAGATGCGAAAGGGGTTCTTAGCTGCAGAGGCACTGATTCCTCCTCCAACCACTCGGATATTGCGTATGAAGTTGCCATACAATACACATAAGCACTGTCCTTCAGTCATACGGTATTTTGAGATAACGGCATCTCACATGCCGTATCACCTCCCTGATGGGTTTTGAACGCATTTATTTCAATGTAGCCAGCGACGCCCTCCAAATGGGCACACTTTGCCAAGGCATCCAGGAAGTCTGACAGGATCACAGGTTTTTTACACGAAAAAGGAGATTAAAAATGAGAAAAATGTATGTGGGAAATATTCCCTACAACGCAACTGAAGACGATTTAAGGGAACTGTTTTCAGAATATGGTGAGATTGAATCATTAAAAATAATGAAGGACCAATTCACAGACCGCTCCAAAGGATTTGGTTTCATTGAGATGGTCAATGAAGAAGATGCAAAGAAGGCGATGGCAACCCTTAACGGAAAAAATTTCAAGGGGAAATCACTTACTGTTGCTGAAGCGAGACCTCAACAGAAACGGCAGGATTTCAATAAGAGAAGTAGTGGCTATGGTGGTGGTGCAGGGAGAGGCTGGAGATAGTTTGGAGATAAAGGTCAGTGAGAATAATGTCGAAGGCGCGCTGAAAGTCCTTAAGCGTAAATTGCAAAAAGAAGGGCTTTTTCGGGAAATAAAACGAAGAAAAGCACATGAGAAACCCTCTGAAAAGGCAAAACGCAAACAGCGAGATGCAAAAAAGCGGAGGATGAAGGCTCTGAGATATAAGAAACATGTGTAACAAGAACTCTTTACAACAATCAGGCTTGATAAAGCATCCCCAATGTTTATGGAGGTTGAGATGAAAACACTGGTTGAACTCATTGCGAGGTCTCTGGTAGACAGACCGGAAGATGTTGTGGTAACCGAGATAGTCGGAGAAAAAACCGCTCTCTTTGAATTGCGTGTGGCTTCAAGTGACATAGGTAAGATTGTCGGAAAGCAGGGCAATACAGCGCGAGCAATCAGAACAATACTGAGCGCTGCAGGTGCCAAACTTAAAAAGCGTTGTGTACTGGAAATACTGGATTAAAACAGCATACTACTTAAAAAAGGATTTAGAGAATTTATGAAATTTCACACTTTTAATTTTTACCCGGAAGTGGCAGCCGGTATAATGTCGGCGGGTTTTATGTCCCCCACACCGATTCAGCTGCAGGCAATCCCTCCGGTCATGGAGGGTCGTGACGTCATCGGCCTGGCACAGACCGGCACCGGCAAGACCGCCGCATTCGTACTGCCAATGCTACATCGCCTGATGCATGGAAGTCGCAGAGGCATTCAAGCCCTCATCCTCGCGCCTACCCGTGAGCTTGCCGAACAGATTCACGAAGCAATCGGCATTCTGGGAAAACAGACCCATCTCCGGAGCGTAAGCATTTACGGTGGCGTGGACATGAACCAGCAGATAAGGAAGCTGCGAAGTAGCGTTGAGATTATTGTTGCCTGCCCCGGGCGTCTGCTCGATCATATGGATCGCGGAGTGATAAGCCTGTCACATCTGAAAGTACTCGTTTTGGATGAAGCTGACCGCATGTTTGATATGGGATTTCTGCCCGATATCAGGAAAATTATCAAGCAAGTGCCGGCGAAACGCCAGACTCTACTGTTTTCTGCGACCATGCCGGATGATATCAGACATTTGGTCAGGGAAGTCCTGAGTCATCCGATAACGGTGCAGATAAATCCCTCCGCACCGGTAAATACAGTAACACATGCGCTCTACCCCGTTGATCAGCACCTCAAGACCACACTCCTCCTTGAACTCTTGTACCGCACAGATACCGAGTCAGTTTTGGTGTTTACACGTACCAAGCATCGGGCCAAGCGTGTGGGACAACTTCTTGCAAAGAAAGGTTACCGGGCCGCATCGCTGCAGGGGAACCTGTCTCAGAACAGGCGTCAGGCGGCGCTCGACGGGTTTCGTAACGGATCATATAAGGTTCTTGTTGCGACAGATATTGCTGCACGCGGTATCGATGTTACACGCATATCCCACGTCATTAATTACGACATGCCAGATACCGTTGATGCATACACTCACCGCATAGGCCGTACTGGCCGAGCTGAAAAGACCGGGGATGCCTTTACCTTCATTACCCATGAGGATGAGTATATCGTGCGCAGCATCGAGCGCGTTCTCGGTGAAAAGGTTGAGCGTCGCATAATAAAAGGATTCGATTATAAGAAGAAAACAGCATTGCCTGAAATGCAATATAAAGGCAAACAAAATAATACGAAACCATTCAGTTCCAATAATCCCTATGCTTCACTGCCAAAGGGTTTGCCGGCAAAGAAGGGCGGAAGAGCAGAAACTGACGAGTAGAAATTGCCATCACACGTTGGAACAGGTTATCGTTCCCAGGACTGCCTCTATCTTATCTGCATGCAGATATCGACTGAATACCCGCATATCCGGTCGCTGAACATACTGCTTTTCCGTTCATGGCAAGCCCGCGGGGTACGGTTATTTCAATTGTATCCTGATATTCCAGTACAGCCAGAGGAGGTGCGATTTGAGGAAATAATATGCCTCGCGTGGAATGCTGTCGCTCCTGATGCTTCTGATCGCTGCCGGGATATCGATCGAAAGCGGGCAGTGCTTTTTGCATTTTCCGCAGGTCAGGCAGAATTCGAGCTTTCTGTTCACCTCGTCTTCCGAGATGCTTTTATATGCCAGCCCTTTTCCGCCGAGGTATTTGTCTTCGGCGAACTCGTTGCCGATGGTGTTGTACATGGGACAGTGCAGCAGGCAGTTCCCGCAGTCGATGCAGTAGAGCAATTCCCTGAACCCCTGTCCGATCATGTCGGTTCTCCTGTTGTCGAGAAGGACAAGCGTTATTTCCTTCGGCGAATGGACACCCCTGAAGAATTTTTTCTCAACATCAGCCGTCTTGCTGACTCCGCTGATAATCTCGACAAACGACGGGATCAGCACACCGGTGGCATTAAAGCAGATCACCTTCAGCATGTTCAGTGCGTCTTCCACGGTCGGGTAAATTTTGTCGATTGCCGTCACCACGATATGCCGCTTCCTGCGCATCACCTCGAATATGTTTCCCTCATTGTGGGCTATCACGATCGATCCTTCCTCGGCAGTAATGGCATTGGCCCCGGTGATGCCGATACGGGATTTTTCGATATATCCCGAGATCTCATCCCGCATAAAACTCACGATTTCTTCGGGGTCCCCGCATATCTCCCTTCCGTAGAACTTTGAAAGCCCCTCGGCGATCTTCTTTGCGGAAAGATGCGCTACCGGACCAGTGGGGTGAGAAGGCTTGCCCTGCAGCACCTGCAATATCCGGTCGCCGATATCCGTCTCTATCGCTTCAACCCCGTGCGACCGCAATACAGACGTGAGGCCGATCTCCTTAGTCACGTTTGATTTCGATTTCACGACAAGCTTTTCGGTGCCGATTTTTTCGAGTATGAACCTCAGTGCTTCGTCTTTTTCCTTCGCGGTATATACTTCGATATTATTCTTTTCTATCTTCTGTATTGCTCGCCTGAGAAGGTCGCTGTCTCCAACGGAGGCATGCCGGACAGTACGGAGCTTTTGTATTTTTTCATCAAAATCAGGAGGGACATTCCGTTTCTGCCTGTCCTTAACAGACACGAACGCCTTTCGCAGCGCTGCGATTTCATCGAAATGCATATGGTATTGTGACTCTTTTCGGCCGAAAATTCAAACTCTTCCCGGGTCCTGCTTCCGGGTTTGCCCCAAATCATATACAATTAAGGAAAGACATGGAAATACGGCAATTCCTGACAAATACATTTCTCTTTAATTCCTTTACCGAAGAAGAGCTCAGCCTGCTCCTTGCCTCAGCCTCCCTGAAAAAAGTCGGCAAAGGCACCCAGATATTCAGCGAAGGCATCGAGGCAACCGCTTTCTTTATCATCGCCTCGGGAAAGGTGAAGATTTACAAGCTTTCCCCCGACGGAAAGGAATATACCCTGCATATTCACGGGCCGGGGGATCTCGTTGCAGAGGCCGCCATATTTGATGCGATGGTGTATCCCGCTTCCTGCATAACCATGGAAGAAAGCGTGTTGGTGCGCATTTCACGGGAAGGATTTCTGGATCTGATAAGAAATCACCCGGAACTTGCACTGAAGATGATGAGCGGGTATTCTCGGAGACTGCGGCAGTTTGTGGCAAAGATCGAAGAGCTTTCCCTGAAGGATATCAAGTCGAGACTTGCAGGATATCTGCTCGAAAACAGCACCCTTGAAGAAGGCATTCCTGTCTGTCGTCTCAGGAATTCCAAAAAGGAAATCTCCTCGCTTCTCGGCACAATCCCGGAAACGCTTTCCCGGACACTGGCATTTCTGAAGCAGAAAAAGCTGATCGTCGAGAAGGGCAATACGATAATTCTATCCGATCCCGAACAACTGAGGATGCTGTCGGAATATTCATAGAGAATGGGCGCCGCTCCGTTGAACACATTTTTTGCGGACCAGGCAGGGCAGTATGTACCAGAGGCAGCATAACATGCATAAAAGGAGAGTATGATGATATCAAGAATTGCAGCTCTTGTCGTTCTGATGCTCATGGTTGGAGGATGCGCTTCAGAGGATATCCTGTCGCGTCTGCAGATCGAAAACAAAAAAATAGACGGGTTTACGAAACATTTTGCAGAGAGTCGCTTCCTTATCACAGAGAATAAGCACTTTGGGGTCGAACTGCTCATGCCGGATGATAAACTCACTGCGCCGGAAGACTGGATGTATCTCGTGATACACGACAGCGCAGACCGTGACGTTGCAGGCGCCGACCTTTCAGTCGTCGCGCGGAATCCGGAAACAGGGACCACCCGGCAAGCCGGAATCCGTGATGAAGGAGGTGGCCTTTACCGCATAACGGGGCTCAGGCTGGGCAGGGGAGCGGGATGGGAGGTAACGGTGAAGATCATGCATCAGGATAAAAGCGATTCCGTGATTTTTCCGGCTTCCCGCAACTGATGCCATAAAAATGGACAATGTATTCGCCTGACTGTTTTTATTCCGTCCGCATTTTTGCAGCGTCCTCCAGCCGGGATCCCTTGACTTAAGTCAAGGACATACAGGCACGCCTGCGATACTCTAAGAGCAAGAACTACGAGGGAGGACGAACGACCATGAAAAGAAAGATAATCACCATCAACGAGGAACTCTGTGACGGCTGCGGGAACTGTGTAAGCGCATGCTCTGAGGGCGCGCTGCAGATCGTGGGCGGCAAGGCGAAGCTGGTAAATGAGGACTACTGCGACGGGTTCGGCGACTGTATCGGAGAATGTCCGACTGGCGCACTGGTCATAGAGGAAAAGGAATCCAAACCTTTCGATATTGCGGCAACAAAGGAGCATTTACTGAAAACAAAAGGGGAAGAAGCGGTCTGGAGGATGGAGGAAGCACAGAAGAAGCATGAGGGGAAAGCGCATGATCCTCTTCCCTGCGGCTGCCCGGGGAGCATGTCCAGGACATTACAGATAGGCAAAACTTCTTCCGGATCCCCCGGTCAGGCATCGCCACCACCTCAACTCAGGAACTGGCCGGTACAGATCAGCCTTTTGCCCCTGAAGGCGTCATATTTCCGGGGATCGGACCTGCTCGTTGCGGCCGACTGCTGCGCGTATGCATATGCCGGGTTCCACAATGACTTCATTAAGGGACACTCCCTGGCAGTTGGCTGCCCGAAACTGGATAATGCGGAAGCATACAGGGAAAAACTGGCTGCGATTCTGAAAGAAAACGACATCAGGTCAGTAACAGTTGTCTACATGGAAGTTCCATGCTGCAAAGGTCTTGTGAGGCTGGTTGAAGATGCGGCGCGGGATTCCGGGAAAGACATTCCGGTCAGGAAAACAAAGATCGGGATCCAGGGGCAGATCGCAGCGTAGCCCGGGAAAATCCGGCACCTCCTCATGAGTCGCAGACTGTCAGGAGGGACGGATCCCGCCCTCTCCCTCAAGGGGGAGAGGGAAAGGCAAGGGATACAGGTATTCTTCTGTGCTTCTCTGCATTTGTGGGAAATTCCCTCAGGCACGCCATCGCATAATAATTCCTTATTAGCTACAAAATTGTTTTTTACTTGACAATATTGTCGCAATACTTTACCGTATAAACATACGGTAACCGTTTGCCGTTCATTTCATTCTTGAGGTTAAAACCATGTGCAGACTGGCAGCAATAACATCCAGCAGTTATTTCTCACCGATGGAAAACATCATTGCCCTTGAGACCATGAAGGAAGGCCATGACGGCTCCGGTCTCGGCCTGACCCTGAAAGATCTCGGGGGCGAGTTCGAAAAACTGAAAGGATATCCGATTCTTTCGGGAATCTGCTCGAAAAAAGGGGCAAAGACACTGGACGATTACATGGACAAGGCCGGATTCAAGCTGAAGGAGATATGGGCGCCGAAAATCAAGCCGTTAAAGGGGATAACTCCGAGGGATCACTACTTCGCACGGGTATACGATTACCCTGCCTCCTTTAAACACAAACCCCTGAAAGACCGTGAAGACCTTCTCATGAATATGCGTCTTGCTCTCAGGAAGATCGGTGAGCCCGATGAGTCGATATTCGTCTTTTCATTCTATCCTGACGTCCTCACCCTGAAGGAAGTCGGCGACCCGCTTCAGGTGGGAGAGTTTTTCGGCCTCGATAAGGACGACCTGAAAGCGAAAGTCATTTTTGCCCAGGGGAGGCAGAATACCAACTACGCAATATATCTTTACGCCTGCCATCCCTTTTTTATCCAGGGCTACTGCTCAATGACCAATGGGGAAAATACCGCCTTTGTGCCGATCAGGGAATTCCTGATGAGCAGAGGTATCAACGGATATATGGGATACAACAGCGACAGCGAGGTTTTCACGCATATCCTTCATTTCACCGTCAGGCAGCTGGGCTTTCCCCTTTCCTACTATAAAGATGTAATCACCCCCCTGAAGGATGCCGACATCGATGCCAGGCGTGACAGGGACGCATTACGACTTATCAAACAGTCGCTGAGACCCCTGTGCATCGACGGACCGAATGTCGTAATCGGATTTACTCCTGACGGAACGTGTTTCATGGTACATGATGCAAAGAAGCTCAGGCCAGGTATCGTCGGCGGGGTGAAGGGCAAATATGCATTGATGTCCGAAGAATGCGGGATAGACAGCGCCATTCCGAAAAGAAACAAGGCAAAGGACATCTTCCCCATGAAACATGACATGGTGATCGTGAAGCCTCAGGCAGAGGAGGTAATGGTATGGAACCAGCTGGCAAACTAGACCATAATTATCAGCTCTCGCTGAGAGAGATGCCGTATATCATCCGATGGAGAGACGACAGGTGTAAAAGATGCGGGAAGTGCACCGCGGCTTGTCCGGTGAAGGCGATTGAACCCGCTGTGAAGGTGCAGAGAACCGTCAGGTCTGAAGGACCTGTTCCGGCTCCCGTTGCAGAGAGAAAAATACTCCAGGTAGTCGAACAGGTGACAGACATGGAAAGGCATTGCACCGGGTGCGGCACCTGCACACTTGTCTGTCCAAACGATGCGATAGAAGCCGAACTGAACCCGCAGAACAAGTTTCTGCATTTCAAGAACAGGGGCGGTGAGGGATACAAGAGGGGGGGAAGAAGAAACGACCCGTCCGTCTCAACCCTTGACAGGCTCAAGTTCACGAGGATATCGATGCTGACGGACCCGGCGCTCGATGCAGGAAGGCATGAGTTCCGGGTCAGGACTTTGCTCGGAAGGATATTGCCGGCAGAGGAACTGCCGCTTAAGAGGAGCAACGGAAGGCTTGTGGTAGACAGTTCCAGCGGCAAATTCGTCCCTCCTGTGAGGGAAATATTCCCCATAATGATTGGCAGCATGTCAGTCGGCGCGTTGTCCCCGCCGATGTGGGAAGGTCTGGCAATGGGGATTACCTACCTGAATGAAGTCGAGGGGCTCCCGGTAGTAATGGCCACAGGAGAAGGAGGCGTGCCACCACGACTGCTGAAATCAAAATATCTGAAATATTTCATTATCCAGATCGCATCGGGATACTTCGGCTGGGATGAGATCATCCACGCCATTCCTCATATGGTCGAAGACCCTGCTGCGATAGAAATCAAATATGGCCAGGGTGCAAAGCCCGGTGACGGCGGACTGCTCATGGCGCAGAAGGTGCTGAAGCTTATCGCCAGCATCCGCGGCGTCCCCCAGTTCGTGGATCTCGCATCGCCTCCGACGCACCAGACGAAATACTCGATCGAAGAGGCGGTCGCGAAAATGATTCAGTCGATGTCAATGGCATGGGGGTTCAGGGTGCCGGTATACCCGAAGATTTCAGGGACAAAAACCGCACGGGCTGTTCTGAACAACCTTGCACGGAACCCATATGCTGCCGCTCTTTCGATCGACGGCGAGGACGGCGGGACTGGCGCTGCGTACAATGTGTCTATCGACAAGATGGGACACCCCATCGCTTCGAATATCAGGGAATGCTATCTCGACCTCGTGAAGCAGGGCAAACAGAACGAGCTCCCCCTTATCGCAGCCGGTGGCGTCGCAAAAAAGGGAAATCTCGCAGCTAATGCGGCCGCGCTCATCATGCTCGGCGCTTCGGTCGTCTCTATCGGCAAATACATCATGCAGGCGGCAGCCAACTGTTTTGGTGATGAATTCAACCGGTGCAATCTGTGCAATACGGGCAAATGCCCGAGGGGCATCACCACACAGGACCCGAAACTCTACCGAAGGCTTGATTCGGACAAAGTCGCCGAGCGGGTCGTCGAAGTGTTCAAGGCAGCCGATGTGGAACTGAAGAAAATATTTGCGCCGATGGGAAGGAGCACAGAATTGCCCATCGGCATGTCTGACGGCCTCAGCATAGATGACAGGGCGATGGCAGACAGATTGGAAATAACCTATGCGTGCTAAGAAAAACAGCAAGACAAAAAACAGCCACCCTGCCCCACCCTTTTCCGGGAAGGGGATGAAAGGGGAGGTTTCTTCCGTGCCCGCCACCCACACCACTATTTTCACAATTCAAGGGATGGCAAGGGGGAAACGCGTCCCGTCAAGAATACTCGAAGAACAGATTCAGCAGGCGGTTCAGGACGGTGCACGTGAACTCCATATCGTAGCTGACGGTCAGCACGGCATCGGGGGGAGGATCTGGCCACGCGGGGAAACAGTAAGGATAACGATTGACGGCCCTGTCGGGCAGAGGCTCGGAAGCATGGGAATGCCCGGCACGGAAATCATTGTCAGAGGCAGCATATCTGACGATGCAGGCTGGATCAACTGCGGGGCAAAAATCACTGTCCTTGGAGATGTCACCAACGGGGCCTTCAATGCCGCGGCGCAGGGAATCCTCTATGTCCAGGGGAGCGGCGGCGCACGGTGCGACACCATGACCAAGCATAATCCGAGATTCGATCCCCCCCAGTCGTGGTATTTCAGGAATGTCGGGGACTCGTTTGCCGAATTCAAGGCAGGAGGCATCGCGGTCGTCTGCGGTGTTGAGCCCAGGAACCCCGGCAATATCCTCGGCTACCGCCCCTGCGTCGGTATGGTGGGAGGAACAATATACTTCAGGGGACCGATACGGGAATACAGTGAAAGAGATGTGAAACTCGTCGAACTCACCCCCCAGGACTGGGAATGGCTGAAGGAACACATGAAGCCGTATCTCGAAGCGATCGACAGGATGTCGTATTACGATCAGCTTACACGGTCATCTGACGACTGGAAAAAACTGATCGCATACACGCCCCAGGAAAAAAGGGCACGGCGCTGGTTCAAAATTTCGACATCGGATTTCAGAACAAATCAATGGGAAAAAGAAGTTGGTCAGGGCGGCATATTCGGGCCGTACATGAACCACGAGATGACCTTGCTGCCGTACATCACCACCGGCAAGGACAGAAGAAACAGGCCGGTGTGGGCGAACGAAAAGTATTCACCGCCCTGTGCCTACAATTGCCCGACGCACATACCATCGCATAAACGGGCGACACTCATGAGACAGGGCAAGTTCCACGAGGCGCTGGCCCTCGTTCTGCAGTACAGTCCGCTTCCGGCGACTGTCTGCGGACAGATATGCCCGAATCTCTGCATGCAGAGCTGCACCAGGGGGCAGATCGACACGCCTCTCGGCATAGACAGGCTCGGCAGGCTGGCCCTTGATCTCCCTGCTCCGGCAAAGGCCGAATCTACCGGACACACAATCGCGGTAATCGGGGGAGGCCCTGCAGGATTGAGCGTTGCGTGGCAACTCGGGTTGCGCGGTCATGCGGTCGATCTGTATGAAGCAACGGATAAACTGGGCGGCAAGCTCGAACTCTGCATCCCGAGAGAGCGCCTGCCCCATGAAGTGCTCGAAAAGGAATTGTCAAGATTTCGGGAGATCGGGGTGTCTGTCCATCTCAATGCCATGATCAGCCAGAAAAGATTCGAGGAGATTTACAACACACATGAAATCGTGGTGGTAGCATGCGGCGCCCATAAACCGAGAATTTTTCCCTTCCCGGGCTCCGAGCATATCGTTGCCGCCTATGACTTTCTCAGGGGGATCAATATCGGGGACCTGCCGGCACTGACCGGGAAAAAGGTCGTGATTATCGGTGCGGGAAATGTCGGAATGGATGTTGCCTCCCAGGCATATAACTGCGGGGCAGAATCCGTCATCGCAGCCGATATCCAGAAACCTGCGGCATTCGGGCAGGAAATGGAAACCGCGGTTGCCAAGGGCACCCGGATCATCTGGCCGAAATTCACGGACAGATATGACCATGAAGCAAAGAAACTGTTTTTCAAAGACGGCAGCGCACTCGATGCAGATCTTGTCATCATGTCGGTAGGCGATGTGCCGATACTGGATTTCCTGCCCCCTTCCATTCATACGGAACGCGGATGGATCACGGTAAACGACATCGGACAGACATCCGACGTAAAGGTATTCGCTGTCGGTGACGCCACGAGACTGGGACTGGTAACGCATGCAATCGGCCAGGGAAGAATTGCCGCTGACACTATTCATTACCAGCTCATGCATGCGGCCCGCTGGCCTGAAACCAAACAGGTAATCCCTTACGAGCGTATCCGCACGGAATACTATGACGTCTGCAGGGGCGACTTCACACCGGAACAGGAGGCCAACAAGTGCATGTCATGCGCCACATGCCGCGACTGCCACATGTGTGAGTCTACATGCTACTGGGGCGCAATCAGCAGGGTCGCACATGATGACGGCTCATATGAATATGTCGTGGATGATGATCTCTGCATCGGCTGCGGTTTCTGCGCCGGCATATGCCCGTGCGGCGTATGGGAAATGACGGAGAATATATAGATGGCACAGTCACTCGCGAGAGAGAACCGGATACTGTCAGCTCTCCTTGAAGTCAGCAAGGTATTGAGTTCTTCTTTTGAACTCGAGAAGAACCTTTTGAAGACAATGCGTGTGCTTGGCGATTTCCTCGAGATGGAGAGAGGCTCTGTCTTCCTCCTCGACCAGCACACAAGGGAACTGAAAATCGTTGCAGCTCAGGGTTTGACAAAAGAGCAGATAGAAAAAGGGAAATACAAGATTGGAGAAGGCATTGTGGGAAGGGTCATGGAAAAAGGCGCTCCTGTTGTCATTCCGAATGTCGGGGAAGAACCCCTCTTCCTCAACAAGACCGGATCGAGAATCAAGAAAAGCGGGATTTCATTCCTTTGTGTGCCGATTTCCTTTAAAGGGGAGTCGATCGGGGTGATGAGCGCTGACAGGATTTTCAGGGATAAGGCTATCACGATCGACGAAGATATCAGGGTACTCGAAATCATCGCATCGATTATTGCGCAGTATGTGATTCTCTGGAAACACTACAGGGAATCGGAACAGGAAAGAGAAAATCTCAAACTGCAGCTCAGGGGGAAATACAGCCTTCCGAACATCATCGGCACTTCGGACAGGATGCAGGAGGTGTTTGAGGCGGTACACCGCGTGTCAGATTCCAGGGCAACGGTCATTCTGTACGGAGAAAGCGGAACGGGAAAAGAACTGATTGCGAAGGCAATCCATTATATGAGCCCGAGGGCAAAAAGCTCTTTTGTGAAATTCAACTGCGCTTCCATCCCCGAGGGGCTTCTTGAGTCGGAGCTTTTCGGACATGAAAAAGGCGCCTTCACCGGCGCAATAACCTCAAGGAAAGGGAGATTTGAACTCGCCCACGGAGGCACTCTGCTCCTGGATGAGGTTGGCGACCTTCCGCTTAACCTTCAGCCCAAGATACTGCGTGTTCTCCAGGAAAGGGAGTTCGAACATGTGGGCGGAGAAAAAACCATTAAAGTCGATGTCAGGCTGATTGCGGCAACAAGCAGGAATATCGAGGAGCTCGTACTGAAGGGGAAATTCAGGGAGGACCTTTTCTACCGGCTGAATGTGGTGCCGATATTCATGCCGGCGCTCAGGGACCGAAAAGAAGACATCCCGCTGCTGGTCGAATTTTTCCTCAGACGGTTCAATGAGGAAAATAACCGGGAAATCTCGCTGTCCCCGGAGGCGCTCAGAATCCTTGCGGACTACAGCTGGCCCGGCAATGTCAGAGAACTCGAAAATACGATGGAAAGGCTCGTTGTCATGGCAGGAAGGAACCTGATTAAACCCGCAGACCTTCCCATCAACCTCAAGCTTCCTGCACCTGAAGGGTTCCTGCAGAATGAATCCCTCCAGGCAGGGATTGCAGACATCGAGAAAACCAGCATCATCGATGCGCTTGAGAAGACCGGCTGGGTACAGGCCAAGGCAGCAAGGCTAATAGGCCTAACACCGAGGCAGATAGGCTACAAGATGAAGAAGTACGGTTTGTCGTCCTATTCGAAAGAAGCATAGGTCATGCAGCCGCTGTGTTGCCCGGTCATTAGTCCGTAGTTGTCAGGTCCGTCCGGTCATCTGCCGCTGATATCTTTTTTTGTTCACTTTGCATTGCCGGGAGAGTAATAATGAATGTGGTTCCTGTCTGCTCGGACTCATCCTTCGTCTTCGTTTCAAATGTTATCCACCCTCCCTGTTTCTTTATCATCGCATAGGAAACTGTGAGGCCAAGCCCGGTGCCCTCACCCACTTTTTTCGTGCTAAACAGCGGGTCGAATATCTTTTTCCTGTGTTCTCTTTCAATGCCGCTTCCTGTATCCGATATCCTTATCTCAACGTTCTGCCCATTATCAGATACTTTTGTACTTATGGTAAGCACGCCGCTCCCCTGCATGGCAGCAACTGCATTGTTGATAATATTTACGAAAACCTGCTGCAATTCGCCGGGATCTCCCCTGACCTGCGGCAAATGCTCGGAGAGGTCTGTCTGCACAGAAATATTATTCAATAAAAAAGTGTTGCCCTCGAGGGCAAGCACAAGTCCCAGATTTTTGTTGATATCAACTGCCTCTTCCCTATGTTCCTTGAACCGTACAAAGCTCAGCAGGTTCTCCACGATTCTCTTGGCATTATTCCCCTGCTTCTGTATTGTTTCCAGCATATCCTGGAATTCGGAACCGGGGGGAACCTTTTCCAATAACAAATCCGAGAAGCCGAGTATTATCGCAAGAGGATTATTGATCTCATGTGCCACCCCTGCGGCGAGTGTCCCAATCGATGACAATTTGTCAGCCTGGGATATCCTTTCTTCAAGCTTCTTTTTCTCGGTCACGTCGAGAATGGACACCACACTCTTGCGCGACCCGGGAATCATGGAAATGCTCAGGAGAACGTCCCGGACATTTCCCCGTTTATCCATAAAGTGGGCTTCATAATGGGAGGGCGCGGCATTCGGATCGATTCGTCTCGCAGAGTGATACTCTTTCAGCTTATCCAGATCATCGCCCCTGAAGAAATCAGTCCATTGTTTCTTGCCCTCTATCTCTTCTCTGGAATACCCTGAGTGCTGCTCGAATTCCGTGTTTATCATGGAGATGGTATTATCAACCTCGATCAGCAATGTCGGATTCCCCGTATTTTCGAAAACAGTCCGGTACTTCTGCTCCGATTTTCTCAGCGCTTCTTCTATCCTGTTCCGCTCGGCGATTTCCTGCTGAAGCCTTTCGTTTGCTATTGTCAATTCCGCAGTCCGTTTGTTGACCCGGGCCTCGAGTTCGTCCCGTGCCTTTTGGAGATCTGCTTCCGCGCGCCGGCGCTCATGAATCTCGCGCGCTGTGCTTTCGATCATCTCGTTCGTCACGTTCTTGAGAGACTCCAGCAGTTCTATGTTTGATTCCCCGTATACCCTGGCGCTGAGAATCCCCTGTGAAACCCTGTGCAGGACATCAAAATGCTCGGCAAGGACTATGGCGATGTCATGGAACTGATTCACGATCTCCCCGATTTCCTTTGCCGTCAGATTCACCTCGTGCTTGAGTTTGCTGATCAGTTCAATGGTCGAATCTTCGGGTATCCTGACATCCGGGTCTCCCGAAGATATCTTTCTCAGCGCTTCAAAAACCTCGGACATCCCGATTGCGAGTTCTATGCTCATGCGTTCGAGTTCCGTATCTCTTGCCTCGATTGCGTTCCTGAATTCACTGAACTGCTCGGCAACGACCTTCATTGTTCTCTCCATCGAGGCAGTATCCATATTATCCCTGAAAATACTGCAGCACAGGCACATCTCCATCTTCTCAAGGAATTTTCCCTGAATCTCGTCACGGCAGTGAGTTCCCGCAACAAGCCAGCATCTGAGTCCTTCCTTAGACATAAACGCAGGACAGGTAGTCTGATTGCAGTGAAAAACTTCCCAGCATTTCTGTTTTTTGCTTCTGCTTTTCAAAGTCTTTATTCTCCCCCGCGGCATACGTGCCCTTCCCTCTTTAGCTGCACCGGATAACCTGCAATCAGGATACATGAAAAGGTCGAAAAGCAAAGAAAGATTACTATTTCCATACTTCAGTCTATATTATATTACATATTCTGATATCTGGCGATAAGTATCTCAATCGCTGAATACGCGGCTATCGCGCGCACCTGCAAGATGCCCGCAAGCTCTTATAAGCAGGCAAGATCGCCTTTTCTCTGCGCTCCACGCAATGCCTGCTCTTTCCGGGGGATATCCGGTGAATCTCTGTCCGGATACGTGAATAAAAATTTTCAGGATTATGGTTGCACGTGGAGACCACCTCTTAACTTTTCGAAAATAATCTGATATTGTACAAATGGAACGGCAAATATCAGAAAAGGGGAAGGATGCCAGTCGCAAACCTGAAAAATATTTTCATCTCTCTTATTGAGAAATACCACCCTTTCAATATCCGTTATTTCAAATTCGTCGTGGTTCTGGCGATACTCCTGCTTTCGAGCATTGTCCTTATTCTCGGATGGATGTCCGCAAAAAAAGTGAGAGAGGTAGTCACGGAAGACTTCAATCAGCAGCAGCATGTCCTCGCCCAGCATGCCGCATCCCAGATCCGGAGCAGCATAGACGCACTGAAAAGGGAACTGCGGCTGCTCAGCCTCTCTCCCACCGTGCAATATGCGGAAAAGCCGTGGTACAGGCTGGACATCGCCTTTTCAAGTGTCAGAGAAAACGGGGTGCTTGAGATAAGACTCCTCGACATAAAAACACATTCGGTGTTTGTTGTGTCGGACGGGAACCGACGCCAGACGCACTCATTGAGCAATGAGGATATGCGATATCTGGACTGGGGTCAGCAGAAAGAGAACAGGGGCAAAATTTTCCTCACCGATGTTGTCCGTTCGCCTGACGGGAAAGAGAATAAGCTCATCATGAAAATGGTCGTGCCGGTCTGGCAGATTTCCGCAGGCCAAAATCAGCCGGAACAGACAAATAATTTTTCCGGCGTCCTGATGTTTGTAGTCGATGCGAACCGCCTGATAAGAGATATCATTAAGGAAATACGCTCAGGGAAAACCGGATATGCGTGGGTTCTTGATGAAAACGGCGTTTTTCTCTATCACATAGAGCAGGAGTTCATCGGGGAGAATGCCTTTGAGGTGAGGAAAGGCAAAAAACCGACAATCTCGTTCGATAAGATAAACGAGATACAGAAGAAGAACATGCTGAGGGGCGAGGAGGGAACGAGCTGGTATATCTCTGGCTGGCACCGTGGCATCGAAGGCGAGATAAAGAAGATGATCGCCTTTTCCCCCATCACGCTCGCCGATGAATATCAGAAACGTCTGTGGTCTGTTGCGGTGGTCGCGCCGGTCAGCGAGATCGAGGGCGCGATACAGTCCATCCATGTGCAGCAGTTCGTCATCCAGGCGCTCGTCATTGCAATTATCGTGATTGGCGGTCTGATAATCAACTTCATGATCCTGAGCTGGTCGAACATGCTGGAGCTGGAGGTCACCAGGAAAACCATAGAATTGAAGAGATCGGAGCAACGTTACAAGTCTCTCGTCGAAAATGCAGAGGACATTATTTTTACCGCCGATTATGACGGAAAGGTCCTGTCGATGAATAATTACGGCGTCAGGTTCTTCAACAGAACCGAGGACGAGATCATCGGGCACAACATTTCCGAAATATTCCTGTGGCCCAGCTCGGAAGTGCTGTTGTTGATGATCCAGAAGGTTTTCGAGACAAAGGAAAGCCGGCAGGTGACACAACTGGCGATCATCGGAGAAAACCAGTACTGGTTCAACACAAAGCTGAGAAGACTCTGGGACGAGACAGGGAACATCTATGCGGTGCTTGGCATCTCGAGGGATATTACCGCCATTAAGGAGAAAGAGAAAGAGGAGCAGAGGTACAGCGTGGAAAAGCTGGCATCCATGGGTACTCTGGCCGCGGGCGTAGCACACGAAATCAATAATCCCCTCGGAATCATCCTCGGATTCACCGATCTCCTCCTTGAGAAAAACAGTCCTGGTTCCCAGGCATACGAGTATCTGAAAACAGTCGAAAAACAGGCATTGAACGCAAAGAAGGTTGTCGAGAACCTGCTGAGGTTTGCGCGCTATACGGAACACAAGGAAGAGCTCATTGATGTGAACAGCAGCATCGAGACTATCCTTGCGGTGGTGAAAAACACCCTGTTCATGAACAAGATATCCCTGAAACAGAAACTGCAGAAAGATCTGTCCAAGGTAAAAGCGGATGCCGGGGAACTGGAGCAGGTGTTTCTGAATCTCATCAACAACGCCATACAGGCCATGAAGGACGGGGGAACATTGACCGTTCAGACTTCCTCACACGACGATTATGTGGAAATGCAGTTTTCCGATACCGGGCACGGCATTGAAAAAGAGCACAGATCAAGAATATTCGACCCGCTGTTCACCACGAAAAAGGTCGGGGAAGGCACAGGGCTCGGTCTTTCGGTCTCATACGGAATTATCACAAAATACGGCGGGGCAATCACATTCAAGACAAAAACCCTGCATGAGGCTGAGACACCCGGAACGACCTTTATTATCACCTTGCCGGTCGGCAAGCCGTAGCAGTGTAGACAGTTTCTTTCATTTGCTCTAAACTATATAAGTAACGTCTCATAAAAGTGGAGGAAAAATGCCGGAAAAGATACTCATAGTCGATGATGAACCCGATATGCTGAAGCTTCTGAAAATCATCATTACCGAAAAGACCCCGCATGAGGTGGTGACAACGAACAATCCTCTGGAAGCCCTTGAGTTGTCAAAGCGTGGCACGTTTGACATAGTGATCGCAGACCTGAAGATGCCCGGTCTCGACGGTCTCGGACTCCTCAAGGCAATCAAGGATGCGAATGAGGACATCCCGGTCATCATTATCACGGCGTTCGGCACTATTGAGTCTGCAGAGGAAGCGATGCATAAGGGTGCATTTGATTTTATCACCAAACCGTTCCGCAAAGAGCAGATTCTCTTCACTCTTGAAAAGGCCCTGAAATGGTGCAAACTTCAGAGAGAGAATAAAGAACTGAAGGCGAGGTTGCAGGGCTAATCCTTTAAGACATACTGCTTTATGAAGTCTTCTATATAGAAGTCGGTTATGCTGTCGTTGAACATGACCATATCGAGCTGTTTTGTATACACTGTCAGTCTTCCCATCACTTCCAGCTTTTTTTCGATCATATCCTGCCTGTAACGGGCGACAGAGGCGTCCACAACATCTTCTTTCACCTTAATGTTGAAATCCATGCTTTTCAGTATCTCGGTAATCAGCCTTACCCTGCGCAGTCTCCTCTCAAGAGCGGCCCCGCCTCCCTTGAAAAAGAAACGGATATAGTTGTTGTTTGCGTCTTTGCCGGAATAGGCCTCAACTGTCGACAGATGATATCCGAGCCTCAGGGTGAAATTCATGTACTCCTGAGAAATAAAGGAATAGCTTTTTTGCCCGGTCTTTCGCAATTCCTCCTCGGGAATGGTTGCCGTATGCGCCATCATGCCCAGGAAACCCTTTGCATCCACTGACGGACTCCCCTGAGGCCATTTCATGGCTGCAAGTCCCTTAAAGAATGCGTTCAATGGGACTGACACCACATGTGACGGATTCAGAATCTTGGGAGAGCCTGGCGTCAATCCGCCGCCTATATCAATTACATAAATGACAAGGGGGATCCCGGATCTCAGCTTTTTGGTTTCTCCTATTTCATCCGTAGCTGACTCGGATATCATGAACATCTCATACATGGACATCTCGTGGCAGAATCGGGTAATGTCATGGAATGTGGAACAATATTCAGGCCTGAAGGTGTCTGCGGCAGGGTCGTACAGATTCAGGGGGACAACCCATTTCAAAGCATTCTTCAGTGTCTTGAAGATCATGGTATCCTTAAAAGGCTCCTCTCTCTTTCCGGACAGTTCTATCAGTTCGTCCACCTTTCCCTCGTACACAGAGCAGTTGAAGGCATCC
Source organism: Nitrospirota bacterium (assembly GCA_040754395.1). NCBI lineage: Bacteria > Pseudomonadati > Nitrospirota > Nitrospirota bacterium. The sequence continues at coordinate 19,671 of JBFMCL010000003.1, forward strand.
ACCGTTATTTCCTGACCTTGCTGCAGTGTTTTCATGCCGACTTCGGTATCAAAAATCGCGGGAACCTGGAACTCCCTTGCCAGTGACGCCATATGGCCGGTTGTCCCGCCAAAATCGGTGATGATGGCACTTGCCTTATTCATTACCGTGACATACTTCGGAGAAGTGTGCCTCGCGACAAGCACCGCGTTATCAGGAAAATCATTCAGGTCATCATCCGTTCTGACTAAATGCACCCTGCCGTACCCGATCCCCTTGCACGCGATGATGCCCCTGTCGATCAGGATGCTGTATCCCGGCACATGGGTGGGAATCGGTTTCGCTGTTTCTTTTTTCATTACTCTCAGGGGCCTTGTCTGAAGAATAAAGAGCTTATCGTTTTCACTTAATGCCCACTCGATATCCTGGGGGCACTGATAATGATTTTCGATCGCGAGGGCATATTCCGCGAGGGTCAGCACCTGCGCATCGGTAAGGCAGGGCTGTACTGTTGCAGCATCATGCGTGACAGGGATTTCTTCAAGCCCCCCGTCGAGTCTGCAATAGAACATCTTCTCCTGCCGCGGTACATGTCTGGAGGATATCTCGAGGACCGGCTGCCTCGATACAAGATATGTTTCGGGTGTTATCGTGCCATCCACCACGCATACGCCGAGCCCGTGCACCGCATTGACAAGAATATCATCAGCATCCTTGTTGGGGTCCCGCGTGTACAGCACGCCTCCCGCCTTTGCATTGACCATTTCCATTATCCCGACACACATCACCATGTCATAGTCCTGAAACCCTTTTGTCTTGAAGTAAAAGATTGCCCGTTCAGTGAACAGGCTCGCAATAACCTCTCTGTATTTCTGGAGAATTTCCTCATGATGCACGTTCAGAAACGTCGAATACTGTCCCGCAAAACTGAATTCCCCGTCTTCCTGAAGCGCACTGCTCCGGACAGAGACTCTCAGTTCCCGTGTCGTTGCTCCCGACCTTAGATTCCCGACCGCTTTCTGTATATCATCTTTCAGGTCGTCGGGAATTTCTCCGCCTGCAACCATATCCTGGATTTCCCTGCTGCCCCTGTTCAATTCCTCAACAGAATTCACTGATATCCCGGACAGCATATCGTTTATCTTCTGCATGAAGCCATTATGTTCCATAAACCGCTTGAACGCAAAGGCACTCACCGCAAAGCCATCCGGCGTCATGAGCCCGACATGGTTTTTCACTTCTCCGAGATTGGCATTTTTCCCCCCGAGCCTGTCTACCATTTCTTTTCCGATCTCTTGAAAGGGAATGATATAGCTGCTTTCGGGAATCTCTCTCTTCCGGGTCAGAAGATTTTCCAGTTCGGCATTGATACTCTCGAACCTCTCATTCAGCGCATGATACCTGTTGTGCGAAATCTCATTCATCCGGTCAATAATCTCCTTCACCTCAGCAGACAGCGCGCGCACATTCTTCTCAATGAAACTTCTGTCGAACAGGAATTCACCGGACATTTTCTCTTCCATATCAGCCATAAGTTCAAGGACCCTGTTGTTTGCCCAGAGGAGCTTCTGAAAGCCGGCATATTTGTCCTGAAATAACTGCTTGTGGGTTTCCTCTTCCTGGTTCATTTCCATTTTCCTGCGAAATTTTTTGGCTATGTCAGAAAAAATTTTCATGATTTTACCATTATCCCTAACTTTGTTGAATTATTTTACCATGAACCAGGCAATTACATCTGAAACAGGTTCCGCACTCTTCATTGCCTGAGAGTGCGCTTTTTCGTTGCTCCTTCCGCAAGGGGAAAAACGCATCCATGCAAATCAAAGCAGCGGATGCTGCTATGCTGTTTTTTCTTCTGATATCCATATAAATTGTAATAATAAATTATTTTAAAATCAATAATGTAACAATGAATAATTATTTTTTATTATGATATCATTATTTATTATTTGACAAACTTTTTTAAATGATATAACTTATTTCCTAACTTCATACTTTGTTATGATGAATACATTATGACATTGTGAGGACATGTCAAGTGGATGAGTTAGTGCAAAGGGAACACCCGCAGAAGCTTTACATACAACTTGTGGAGATTATGAGAAACAAGATTCAATCGGGGGACTGGCCTGTTGGCGCACAAATCCCCACAGAGGAAGAGCTCTGCAAGACCTATCACGTCAGCAGGTCAACCGTCAGGACTGCGGTGCTGGAACTCGTGAAGAAAGGCCTGCTCACCCGCCAGCAGGGAAAAGGAACGTTTGTCTGCAAAAAGGTCATATCAACCGGGCTGACCATCCTGACAACCTTCAAAGAGCTCATGCTTGAGGAAGGGCTGAATTTTTCCACCCGTCTGCTCGTCCGCACCATGATAATGCCGACCGATGACCTGGACATCAATCTGGACATTCCAGAGGACAAGCACGTCATCTATATAAAAAGGCTGCGGTCGGTTGACACTGACCCTGTGCTTTTAAAAGAGACATATATTCCCTACCATTTATGCCCGGCGCTCCTTGATGCGGATGTCGAAAAAAATTCTGTCTTCGAACTCCTTGAATCCAGATGCGGCATTAAGATCACGAAGGCAAAAAGTTACATAGAAACTACCAATGTGACAAAGGACGAAGGGGTACTCCTGAATTTGCCTGAAGGATCGGCAGCACTGCTGTTTACCCAGCAGTTATATTCGAACGAAATTCTGGTGAAGTATACGCGGACTGTCAAGCGTTCCGACAGATTCCGTTTCTATATAGAAGTCGAAAGGAACCCTGTATGACTGCAGGTTATCAGGATATATGAAAAAAGAGATGAAAAAGGAGGAGTCATGCACCATACCAAGACAGTAAAAGACATTATGATAGACGTCTTTGATTATCCCCATATCCCTTACTGGTTTACCGTACGCCAGGCAATGGGAATAATCAAGAAGGCCTTTATTGAGTCCGACAAATGCTACCATCCGCTTGCGGTGCTGGTATTCGATGAAAAATATAATCTCATGGGCACCGTTACATTAAAGGATATCCTGAAAGGCCTCGAGCCGAAGCTGATCAAACCGGGATTGCTGACCGAGTATGCGGGGGCAGATATAGAGCAGTCCCTCGCGGCCTATGAAGCGAGCATGTTCGACGAAGAGGCAAAAAAGCAGGCTGAGCGTCAGACAAACGAGATCATGACGCCAGCCAAGACCTTTGTTGCGCCTGATGACTCGGTCGCGAAGGCAGCGTTCCTGATGATCAATCACAATACCTCGATCCTCCCTGTCCTGGAAGACAGGAAGAAACTGGTTGGCATCGCGAGGATGTTCGATGTGTACAAGGAAATCTCACACGCAATTCTGTAGGGGGGGCACACCTTAAGCATATTAAGGAATTATACACATTTAAAAAAGGAGAACGACCATGAAAGACAACCCAAAGGAAAGAGATGTGAAGGAAAGACAACATGCCGGGGGGCTGCCTCCTCCGCCGGAGGATATCGGGGTCGTTTCCCAGATCGACGAACATGGGCCGGAGGAAGAACCAAAAAAATCTACAAAATCGATAATTATCGGCATGTCCCTCGCCTTTGGAATCGGCCTGCTTATTGCATTACTGCCCACGCCCGAGGGACTGTCCCCGGCGGGGCACAAATTTCTGGCGCTGCTGGTAGCAGTTGTCATCCTGTGGGTCTCTGAAGCAGTCTCCATAGGAGTAACCGCACTCATTGCCGGCGGCAGCCTCATCCTTTTTAACATCCAGAAACCCGCTGCCGCATGGAACCCGTTTGCGAGCCCTGCGGTCATGTTCGTCCTGATGATCATGATGTTCGGGGTCATCCTGAATGAGGCAGGCGTTGCGAAAAGACTGCTCAGTCTGATTATCAGGGCCGCAGGAACCAATGTGAAAAAACTGAGCCTTGTTATCGCTATTGCAGGGGCCTTCCTTTCTTCCATATTCCACGACGCTACGATAACCATTATCCTAATGTTCGCCATATTACCGGTTTTTGCGGCCATGGGAATAACCCCGCAGAAGAGCAACAACCTGAGCAAATTCTTCATGATCCTTATCCCGCTTGCCGCATCCGCAGGAGGGTTCGGCACACTCCTCGGAGGAGGAAGGAACCCGGTCATGGTCGAGGCGCTCAAAAAAACAACCGGTTATGAGATGGGCTTCATGGAGTTTGCCCTGAGAAACTTCCCCCTTGTTCTGATCTCTGCTATCGTAACGTGGTTAGTCTGCTATCTCGTTTTCCGTCCAAAGGAAAAGGAGCTTCCCGCAAGCATCGCTACTGAAAAACTTCCTCCCATGAGTTTACAGGAAAAGGGGGTCATCGGCTTTTTTTCTCTGGCATTCGTCCTCTGGAGTCTGACGGACATAACAAAAGTTCACTACAGTGTTGTAGCAGCGGGCGTTCTCTTCCTGATATTCAGCTTCAGGCTGGTCAGCTTCAAGGCAGTCGTATCGAAGTTCCCCTGGGAATCGTGGATCGTCTTCGGAGCAGGCGTATCAATGGGTATGGCAATGCTCGACACAGGCGCAGGCAAGTGGCTGGCCGTTCAGGTCCTTCCAATGCTTGAAGGACAGAGCTGGGTCGTCGTCTTCTTCGGTTCAGGGCTTTTAGGTTCAGTGATGTCGAGTTTCATGAGCAACTCGGCGGCAACAGCCCTCATCCTGCCGATAACCATACCTATGGCGTCCAGTCTGGGTATTCCCGAGGCTGCGGTCGCCCTTTCAGCGCCTATTTCAACATCCTTCATCATGCTCGTCATCGGGTGCCCCCCTACAATTATTGCATACAGCACAGGGTACTTCAGCCAGGTTGACTTTATCAAGGTTGCAGTCCCCTGGGCAATCCTCTGTCTTCTCGCCGTCACGATCGGCGCGGGTATCTACTGGCCATTGACCGGATTCCCCACGTTGCCGTTCCTTGGAATCAGATAATGAGAAAGGAAAAGACCATAAAAAAATTGTCATCACTATACAGTACAGTCCCTGCGATATGCAGGGACTGTTCAAAAAGGAGGGATTATGCCTGCTAAGAAAACAGCGAAGGAAGTGATGATTGATGTTTTCGAGTTCCCGCATGTCCCCTACTGGTTCACTATCAAACAGGCTATCGGGATACTGAAAAAGTCAAAGGCTGAGGCCGAGAAAAAGTGCCTTTATCCACAGGCAATCTTGGTCTTCGAAGAGAAATATAACCTTATAGGAACCCTGTCCCCGCGGGACATCCTGAGGGGGCTGGAGCCCACATTTGTACGGCCTGACGTACGGGACCGGCTGTCTGACATCGACGAGGAGTCTCTCTCAGCCATGCTCGCTGACCTCTTCAACGCTGAATCAAAGGAACTCGTGGAAAAGCCGGTCAATGAAGTGATGGTTCCGGTCAAAGCCTTTGTATTGCCGGATGATCCGGTCACAAAGGCGGCGTTTCTGATGCTCCATCACAACCTCATCATTCTTCCCGTTCTGGAGAACAAAAAGAAGCTTGTCGGTGTGCTCAGAATGCAGGAGGTCTTTGAAGAGGTTTCGAATATTGTTATCGGCACCTGATCAAATCCGCGCATTTTGATGCGTGAGCAAAATTATTGAATTCCGTGAAAGGAGGATAACGCCATGGCAGAGAAGCCAAAAGAAACCAGACCCGGAGAGGGGCTGCCGCCACCGCCGGAGGAGATCAAGGTTGCTCCCGCTCCCGAGATCGACGAACACGGGCCGGCGGAAGAGCCGAAAAAATCCGTCAGATCCATTGCCATCGGCATCCTCCTCGCCCTGGGAGCCGGGCTCATCTTCTACTTTGTGGTCCCGGCGCCAGAGGGACTTTCTCCGGAAGGCCACAAATTTTTGGCGCTCCTAACAACAATTATAATACTATGGGTTTCTGAAGCGCTCCCTATCGGAACAACAGCGCTTCTGGCAGGCGGCGGGCTTATCCTCTTCAATATCCAGAAACCGGCAAACGCCTGGCAGCCTTTTGCGAGCCCCGCGGTCATGTTTGTTCTCATGATCATGATGTTCGGGGTTGTCCTCAACGAGGCCGGCGTTGCGAAGAGGCTGCTCAATATAATTGTAAGAGCTGCAGGAACGAATGTGAAAAAACTCAGCTTCATCCTGGCGATTTCTGCGGCATTCCTCTCATCAATATTCCATGACGCTACCATAACAATCATTCTTTTGTTCAGTTTCCTGCCCGTGTTCGCCACCATGGGAATCACCCCGCAAAAGAGCACGAACCTGTCCAAATTCTTTATTATCATGATCCCCCTTGCAGCATCTGCGGGAGGGTTCGGCACCCTCCTTGGAGGGGGCAGAAACCCGATCATGGTCGAGGTGCTGAAGTCGATCACCGGCACCGAAGTTGGGTTTGTGGATTATGCCCTCAGATGTTTGCCGCTCGTTATTATCCCTGCAATCATTTCCTGGCTTGTCTGCTTTCTCGTCTTCCGCCCGAAAGAAAAAGAACTGCCTGCATCCCTCGTGGAGAAACTTCCTCCCATGAGCTCACAGGAAAAAGGCGTCATCGGATTTTTCTCTCTCGCTTTTGTCCTCTGGAGTCTCACAGACATCACAAAGGTCCATTACAGTGTTGTGGCGGCAGGTGTCCTCGGGCTGATCTTTGGCTTTCGGCTGGTCAGTTTCAAGAAAGTTATCTCAACGTTCCCATGGGAGTCATGGATAGTATTCGGCGCGGGGGTGTCCATGGGAGTTGCGATGCTCGACACCGGCGCAGGCAAATGGCTTGCGCTGCAAGTCCTCCCTCTGCTTGAGGGCAAGAGCTGGGTCGTAGTCTTTGCCGGCGCAGGATTGCTCGGTTCAGTCATGTCCAGCGTCATGAGCAATTCAGCGGCAACTGCTCTCATCCTTCCGATAACCATTCCGATGGCGGCATCACTGGGGATTCCTGAACCGGCGATCGCATTTTCCGCGCCGATCACCACATCCTTTATCATGCTCATAATCGGCTGTCCTCCGACAATCATTGCATACAGCACAGGCTATTTCAGCCAGATCGACTTTATCAAGGTTGCGATCCCCTGGGCGATTCTTTGTATCATTGGAATAACGCTCGGCGCCTCAATCTACTGGCCATTAACAGCGTATCCTGGTTTGCCATTGTTGGGGGGGTTTTAATATAATAGCAAATTCATTTACAGTAGAGGGGCAAAAAATGCGATACATAGTTATTTTTTTGATTCTCTTCGTACACTGGGTCATTTGGTCCGGCATGCTGGACGCCTTTCATCTTGCGCTTGGCGTCATCTCATGCGGCATTGTCACGTTCATGTCGCACGACCTGCTCTTCAAGCGCGAGAAGTTCACCTTCAAACAGTTCACCGAGGTCTTCAGGTTCGCGCTCTATATTCCATGGCTTATGTACCAGATCATCCTGTCCAACATCCACGTCGCCAAGCTGGTACTGAATCCCGAGCTGCCCATAGACCCGAAATTTGTCTGGTACAAGAGCAGCCTGAAAACAGAACTTTCGCTGACCACGTTCTCAAACTCCATTACGCTCACGCCCGGAACGATTACTGCGGATATTGTGGACGGCCAGTATTATGTCCATTGCCTGGACCAGAAGGTCGCAGACGACCTCATGAGCGGAGACATGGAAAAAAAGGTAGCTCACGTATTTATGGAGGATTAGTATGGAGAACTTCTTTATAGGAACCGGTTTAGCTCTGGGCTTTCTGACACTGCTCTGTCTCTACCGGGGGATATACGGCCCGACGGTGCTTGACAGGATTATCAGCATCAGTGTCATCGGGACAAAGACCACGGTAATTCTCCTTCTGATGGGGTTTATTTACCGGAGGGCGGATATGTTTGTGGACATCGCTCTCGCGTATGCGCTCCTGAACTTTGTTGCCACCCTGTCTGCGGCGAAGTTCTTCCGCACCCGGAAGAGTATAGTCCCGGGCCACAAATACTTTAAAGAGCGGGAGGTCAAGGAATGATAACAGCAATCTCCATAATACTTGTCCTGACCGGCGTCTTTTTCTTCTTCACGGCAACCGTCGGGCTTCTCCGCCTGCCTGACTTCTACTGCAGGATGCAGGCGACCGGAAAGGGCGATACCCTCGGCGCATTTCTTACCGTAACGGGCCTGGCTCTCTATAATCTGAGTGACGGGCTGACCCTGGCAGCGGTGCTGGTGAGCCTGAAAATCATGTTCATTGCCGTCTTCATCTTTGTAGCAAACCCCACTGCCACCCATGCCATAACCAAGGCCGGCCTCGACTGCGGTTTTGAGCCGTGGACAAAAGATGGGGGGGCAAAATGATCTGGCAATTAGACATCCTCTTTCTCAGCCTTGTCGTCATCTGTGCTATAGCCGCCATTTCTGTTAAGGACCTCCTTAGTTCAGCCATCCTTCTCGGGGCTTACAGTTTCCTTATGTGCCTGCTCTGGACAGAGATGGGCGCGGTCGACGTTGCCTTCACCGAGGCTGCTGTTGGCGCAGGAATCAGCACCGCATTCTTTATCGGCGCCATATTCCAGACGACAAGGAGGACAAAAGATTGAAATTTTTTGCGTTTATCACTGTTCTCTTCACGGGTGCGCTCCTGATTTACGGCACGGTGGATATGCCCGACTGGGGTGATCCAAATTCGCCTCCGAACAGTCACGTCTCCCCGAGGTATCTTGAAGAATCGATCGAGAAGACCGCGACACCGAATGTGGTGACTGCGGTACTTGCGGATTACAGAGGATATGACACTCTCGGTGAAACCGCCGTAATCTTTACCGCAGGGGTCGTCTGTATCATCCTACTGAGGAGGGTCAAGTGAAAGAGAGATATGAAGACGTAACCATAGAAACAATCTGCAGGCTCCTCATCCCTCCCATACAGCTGTTCGCCCTGTATGTCATCGCCCACGGCCATTACAGTCCGGGAGGCGGCTTTCAGGGAGGGTGCATCCTTGCTGCGAGTTTTATCATGATGTTTATTGCCTATGACATAGGAGAGGTAAAAAGGCGGATGCATGAAAAGCGCAATACAGTATTATGCTGTGTCGGGGTGCTGATATACGCGGGAATCGGTCTGCTCTGTCTCATACTCGGTGCGAATTACCTTGACTACGGGATCCTCCATACAATTCTCCCTGCGTATCCCGCAAAGGCGCGTGCGCTCGGGACACTGGGCATTGAGATTGGGGTGGGAATTGCTGTCATGTCTGTCATGATCTCGATATTTCTGAACATCGCCACAGCAGGCGAACATGAAGGAGAGCCGGAATAATGGATACCATTCAATTTATCATCAGCAAATTCAATTACTGGGTGTATATCGTGCTCATGATGATAGGGTTCTACGCCATGATTGCAAAGAAAAACCTGGTAAAGAAAATTGTCGGCATGAACATCTTTCAGACCGCAATTATCCTCTTCTTCATCTCCACATCATCAAAAATGGGCGCAACCATTCCTATTATTCAAAGCCCTCATGGAGACGCCGCAGGTCAGGTAGTCAATGTTGCCCAGTATGCCAACCCGCTGCCCCATGTGCTGATGCTTACCGCTATCGTAGTCATGGTGAGCACCTTCGGTGTTGCCCTGGCACTGCTTGTATTGATATACCGGGAATATAAGACGTTCGAGGAGGACGAAATCTATGAGACGCTGGAAGTGCTGAGGTTGCGGAAATGATTACACAATCACCTGCGCTTTTAATCATAGTTCCCCTAATCGCATCGCTCGTTTGCCTCCTTCTCGGAATGTTCAGAAGAAACCTCTGCCAGCCCTTTGTTGTCGTTGTGCTCGGCGCCTGTGTGATTCTTGCGTTCGATATCATGGGAACCGTTCTCAGTGACGGCGTAATCCGCTACCGTCTCGGCGGATGGGAACCGCCCTGGGGCATTGAATACCTCATAGACCACCTGAACGCGTTCATCGCCATTATTATCACTTCCATCAGTTTTATCGTGGCCATATTCTCACGAAAGAGCATTGAACAGGAACTGCCTGAAGGCAAGATCATTTATTTCTATACCATCTACCTCCTGCTCATCACCGGGCTTCTGGGCATTGTGGTGACAGGCGATGTTTTCAACATTTATGTGTTCCTCGAGATCGCTTCACTTGCAGGGTACGCGCTTATCGCGTTGGGAAAAGACAGGGCCATCCTTGCCAGTTTTGAATACGTCGTCATGGGAACGATCGGCGCATGCTTCTATCTTCTTGGTGTCGGATACCTCTACATCGTCACAGGATCCCTGAACATTATGGACCTTACCCTTCTGCTCCCGAACCTCTACCACTCCAAGGTAGTATTAATCGCCTTTGCCTTCTTCATGGTCGGCATCGCAATCAAGATTGCGCTCTTTCCGCTCCATGTATGGCTCCCTGATGCGTACACCTATGCCCCTTCAACAGTGAGTGCGCTGGTTGCGGCAACAATGACGAAAGTCGGAGCTTATGTAATGATGCGCATCATGTTTACAGTCTTCCAGCCGTACTTCTCTGTAGAGCTCCTTCCGGTTACGACCATTCTCGGCTGGGTTGCAGCTGCTGCCATGATGTTCGGCTGCATACAGGCCCTCGCCCAAACCGATCTCAAAAGGATATTGTGCTATATCCTGATCGCCGAAGTCGGGTATATCGTCCTCGGGGTCAGCGTAGCGAACAGAACAGGATTCACGGGTGCACTCCTCCATATCCTGAATGATGCGGTCATGATGGCAAGTCTCTTCCTGATCGCAGGAGCCATCTACTACAAGACCGGGACAAGGAACGTCACTGAATTCAGGCAACTGAACCAGAAGATGCCCGTCACCATGGCATGCTTTGTGATAGCCGCCCTCTCTGTGGTGGGAGTACCGCCTACCTGCGGGTTTTTCAGCAAGTGGTACCTCGTGCTTGGCGCCATCGATGCCAGGCAATGGTTGTTTGCGCTCCTCCTCCTCGTGAGCAGCCTCCTCGTTGCTATCGTATTTTTCAAGATTATCCAGACAGTATATTTTGCCCCAACCGTGGAGGCTGCTCATGTTCGCCATAAAGGTTCCGGGGAAGAGCATGCCGGGCACCACCAGGCACATGTTAAGGATGAAGCCCCAGCAAGCATGATGGTTCCCATATTCATCACTGTCGCAGGAATATTGTTGCTGGGTATTTTCAGCGGCAAGATTATTTCAACCGTAATCCAATTTGCGGTACCTAAAGGGTTTTAACAGGAGAACGTATGGAAGTTGTGAACTCAATTAGACCGGTTTTAGCGATTACAGTATCTCTGGTTGCAGCCTGTCTCATCCTGCTTACGGGAGAACGTTCAAGGAATCTCAGGGAGTTCTGGACGATTCTTGCAGCCTTTGTAAAATTCTCGATCGTCATGTCCATGGTCCCCTTCATTCTTGAGGGGAAAGCCCTTGAATATACGGTCTTCACTATTGCCCCCGGTCTCTCCATCGGGTTCAGGGTGGATGCGCTCGGGATTTTCTTCGGGATCACCGCATCGTTCCTTTGGATCATCACATCGTTCTACTCTATAGGATACATGCGTTCACTGAATGAACATGCACAGACACGCTATTTCGCATGTTTCGCCATTGCGCTCTCTGCAACGATGGGTGTTGCATTCTCCGCCAATGTCTTTACGATGTTCCTCTTTTATGAGATTATCACTGTCTGCACATATCCCCTTGTTGCCCACAAGGAAACCCCTGAGGCGATCAGAGGCGCGAGGAAATACCTCACGTATCTGCTGGGAACATCAATTGGGTTCCAGCTGTTTGCCATATTTATGACGTATAGCATAACCGGAACACTTGCGTTCTCCTATCAGGGCATATTCGGCGAGGCGCGAGGGGTTGCAGGCGATACCCTCATCATTATCACGTTCATCCTGTTCATGGCAGGGATTACAAAAGCCGCGATGATGCCGCTCCATGGTTGGCTTCCTGCGGCAATGGTTGCCCCCACGCCTGTCAGCGCACTGCTCCATGCAGTTGCTGTCGTAAAGACCGGCGTGTTCGTCGTGGTTAAAGTCGTAGTCCATGTATTCGGTATCAATCTTCTCTGGGAACTCGGCCTCGGCACAGCCCTTGCCTACTTTGCCTCGTTTACTATTGTCACCGCTTCAATCATCGCCCTGACCCAGGACAACCTCAAGGCGCGTCTCGCCTACTCTACGATCAGCCAGCTTTCCTATGTGATACTCGGTGTTGCGCTTCTTACACCATCTGGCATCACAGGGAGCATTATGCATATCGTGCTGCATGCCTTCGGCAAGATCACCCTCTTCTTCACTGCAGGGGCAATCTATGTCGCAGCCCACAAGACAAAGGTCAGCGAACTCAACGGAATTGGCAGGGAGATGCCTTTTACGATGGCAGCCTTTACCATCGGTGCGCTCTCCATGATCGGCATCCCTCCTATCGGAGGATTTATCAGCAAATGGTATATAGCGCTGGGAGCTATAGAAGCACACCAGCTTCCGATAATCCTCGTGCTTGTATCGAGCACGATCCTTAACGCATGTTACTTCCTGCCCATTGTGTATGCCGCATTCTTCAAGGAACCAGACACAGCTCACCACCACGAGCACGCTGATGCACCGGCGCATGGCGTGGCATATGCGGGGAGTCACAATCCTCACTCAGAGCGCAAACTCCATGAGGCGCCGGCTATCATGGTAATTCCCTTAATGCTTACGGCGCTCGGCACCATCATTCTGTTTTTTGCACCAGATTTCTTCCTGAATATCACGAGACTCGCGCTTGAATCTTTAATAGGAGGCGTGTGAGATGCAAAAAGAGGGAGCAGAACACCAGGAACTGAAACATGACGCTATACCGGGAGGCAAGGCAGCTTTCTATATAATTGCATCAATAGCGTTCCTTTACCTTGCCATAATATTCCTGAATACCCTATGAATGCACATGCAATACATATGATGAGAGGATATGAAAATGGGAAAAAAAGAACATAGAGAGAAAAAAGAAGATTTTTTTGACAAGCCGAAAAATATTAAAGGCCTTTTCCTGTTATTCTGCGCTATGCTTGTGCTTTCTCTGGCAGGTGAATTCTTTATCCACAAACACGTCTTTTTCAAGTGGGAAGAGTGGCCGGGGTTTTACGCAGCGTTCGGGTTTGTAGCGTTTGTCTGCCTCATACTGGTGGCAAAACACCTCCTGCGTCCCATTGCCGAGAGGAAGGAGGACTACTATGATTAATCCTGTTCCTCCGGCGGCGGTATTCATACTCGGAGCTTTTCTTGTACCCTTCCTGAGGGGGAAGCTGAAAAGTTACTATCTTCTTCTGCTGCCAATTATCGGTTTCATAAACCTGCTTTCGATCCCGGAAGGCACGCACTGGGTAGTCAATTTCCTCGGATATGACCTCATCTTCGGAAAAGTCGACAGGTTGAGCCTGTTTTTCGGTTATATCTATCACCTCATATCATTCATCGCGTTCCTGTATGCCTTTCATCTCAAGGATGATTTTCAGCACGTTGCATCCCTCTTCTATTCCGCAGCTGCGCTCGGAGTGGTCTTTGCAGGCGACCTCTTTTCCCTCTTCATCTTCTGGGAGATCATGGCAGTATCAGCAACATGCCTTGTGTGGGCCAGAAAATCGAAAAATTCCTACGGGGCAGGACTGCGTTACCTCCTGGTGCATTTATTCGGCGGACTCTGTCTCCTGATCGGAATCATCTTAAACGTATTCGAGACAGGTTCGATAGAATTCGGCTATATCGGATTGAAGGGACTCTCTTCTCTCCTTATTCTCATCGGCTTTGGAATCAACTGTGCCTGGCCCGGTCTTCATGCGTGGCTTCCCGATGCGTACCCTGAGACAACCGAAACCGGCGGGGTGTTCATGTGGACATTTACTACAAAGACTGCCATTTATGTCCTCGCGAGGGCATTCCCCGGCACCGAAGCCCTCATTTGGATAGGCGCAATCATGACCTGTTTCCCGATTTTCTTCGCGGTAATCGAGAACAATCTGCGAAGGGTTCTCTCATACAGCCTGATCAACCAGCTCGGGTACATGGTCTGCGGCATCGGCATCGGGACGCAGTTATCGATCAACGGCACCATATCTCATGTGTTCTGCCATATTCTCTACAAGGCGCTCCTGGTCATGTCCATGGGCGCTGTCATGTACCGTACCGGGAAGATCAACTGTACCGACCTCGGGGGGCTGTACAAGAGCATGCCCTATACCACGGTTTTTTGCATCATCGGCGCCGCATCCATTTCTGCCTTCCCCCTGTTCAGCGGCTTTGTCAGCAAGTCGATGGTTGTTGAGGCTGCGGCATATGGCGGAATGTCAATCATCTGGCTGCTTCTCATGTTTGCATCCGTCGGTGTGCTTGAGCATGCAGGCATTAAGGTGCCTTACTACGCCTTCTTCTCCCACGACTCAGGGATACGGACAAAGGAGGCTCCCCTGCACATGCTTCTCGCCATGGGGATTACCGCGTTTCTCTGTATTTTTATCGGGGTGATACCCGGACCGCTCTACAGTCTCCTTCCCTATCCTGTAGACTTCGATGCATACACAGCGTCCCACGTCGTGACATCAATGCAACTGCTCATGTTCGGCGCATTTGCATATATTCTCCTTGTACTCTCCGGCGTCTTCCCGGGAGAAAGGAGAACAACAATCCTTGATCTTGACTGGTTCTACAGGAAATTCGGTAAAGGGTTTATGTGGTTCTGCAATGTGCCGCTGACAGGGTTCAGGAATGCCGTGCAAAATTTCTCAGCAGGAACCATAAAGTCCCTTGTGAAATTCAGTTCTGATCCGCTCCTTATCCCCGAGGTCGTAATACGATACACCCATCTGAATATGTATCAGATCCTGGCGGCAATTTCTCAGTCTGAGAAAATGAAAGAAAAACGGGATGAACTGGAGTTCAGGGTGAGCCGGCTTGTCAAAATAGCCGAAAGCGGAAGGATCTACGGAGCTGACCTTCCAAAGAGACCCATTGGACTGGGAGTGCTCCTTTCGTTTGTATTCATATTCTTCTACATCCTGCTCTATCTGTTATTCATAAGATAGCGATTCTACAGTTATGGTATCGCCTGAAAGAGTGAGGCTCCGCGGCCTCACTCTTTCAGTATGTCGTTTGATATCTCATCGAAGAGCTCTATGATTCTGACTATTCCGACCAGTTTTTTCTTGTTTTCCAATACAGGGAGCACATATGCATCATGTGAGAGCATGATATGCGCAGCTTTTTTCACCGGGTCCTCAGGCTGGACAAATTTCTCTATCGGGACCATTATCTCGCTTACCTGCCTCAATGCGAGTTCTTTTGCCTCCTTATCAAAAAGGGCATCCCATTCAATCCGTGATGGGGCACCTGTATTTTTTTCCTCAACCTGCACCTTTGCTTCCTTGCCGTATATTTTCGGCTCAAGACCTTTCAGAATGTTTTTGAGGCTGATGGTTCCCAAAAGATTATACTTTTCATTGAACACCAGGATTACCATGGGACTGGGATATTTTTTTGGTTTAATGAAAGATGCCTTCACTATTCTTATGGCCTGGCCTATGGAAAACCAGTATGGAATATGAGGATAATCAAATATTCCGGTCATTATATCTTTTACTTTTTTATCATTCTGCATAAACGCTCCTTTTTACTCTATCCTTTATAACAATATATTCTATCCATTTTCAACAGGTTTGACATCAGGATTCATTTTATCATAATTCCATCAAGTTATTTCGGGTGTTTTTTGCCGGAATACCGGAGATTACTTTTTGTTCAACGGCATTGCCTCATGTGCGCGGCCAGGGATACTTTGGGATAACTATTCAGATTATATATATTATTTCCGGGCGCGGGAATAATATGAAGCCCGGATCCAGCAATACATGCCTTAAACGTTTGGGAACCCGGTCATTGCGGGCACCTGAAAGCTGTGCGTATCGGCTGGATTTAGGTTATGGTATTCTATTTCCGGAGTGAAAACAGCATTAAGGAATTGGGGATGCTATGAAATACAAGGCAGAAAGCATAAGCCGCGAGAACGGCTCATTCCACGATACCGTTCCCGCAGTGCATGTGAAACAGCGTTTCTTTGACCTAAAAAGGCCTTATCCGCGGTCATCTGACACAGTGAGTGTTCAGAGCAGATCATTTCAACTCTCTCAGATCTATCTGCTGGTAGTTTTGCAGCTTCTCTTCAGATCGCCTGCTTTTTCTTTCCTGAATCATCGCTTTGTATAATAGCCATTTTTTCAAAGGAATCTGCCACAATTGAAAAGAAATATGAGGGAATATAAGGAAAACCGTCAGGATCACCCAAATTGAGCATAAAGAGATTACGTTTGTCGTGATTTCATGTGTCATATCTGCACCTCCGCGTCTTTTCTATTAAATGTGCCCGACAGTGTGAAGAATTATCGGGTCTGTGTTCTTGAGAACCATAATTTCGTCACTGCTGCACAATGTCTGCTTCGCAGCATCGTATTCATCCGTCTCTGCAAATGTAATCGTTACAGTTATGCCTTCTATTTGTTTCACCAATCTTTTCATGATATCTTTCTTCTCTACCTCTGCACTTATATATAGAAAAAGCAATAGCCATGCCATCGCATAAGATATTGATATTTATAATTAATTTTTATTTCATCCACATGTGGTGCATTTTATGATTGCACTTTCACTATACCATATCGACAGAAACTCTGCAATTTATCTGGGGAAGGGCAAAATTAATATGTCATCAATGGTGCATTTTTTAAATGCACTTCAAATCTCTATCTCTTCAATGAAGAGCGCTTTTCAATAAAACAGGGGCTTCTAAACGTTGAGAACGTGTTGCGAGAGGAGAAAAAACAGGTGCATTTCCTGAATGCACGTTCGATAGCGCAGGTAATGACTTACACGCACGGACCTGTGCTGAAGGACGGTTTGCCGACACTTCTTTTTAACCCATATTATTCACAAAAATGGGAAGAGCGGCCGGGGACAGCGTATTTGCGCGGAATAATTTACAACTGTGGGCTAATGAGAAAGTTTCAGGTACTTGATCTTTTTCTGAAGCTGCTGGCGGTAAATGCCGAGCTTTAGCGCAGCATGGGATATATTCCATCCAGACTCATTCAGGGCTGAAACAATCGTCTCTTTTTCAACGGACGAAATCGCATCTTTCAATTTAGGCACTATTTTTCTTTTATGGGAATTTGCCCCCATTATGAATGGCGGCAAATCAGAAGGCAGTATTTCAGGGGTATTTGCCAGAGATACAGCCCTTTCAATGAAATTTTCAAGTTCCCGGACATTGCCCTGATATGAATAGTTCATCAGGATATTAAGGGCGTCACCGGTAATTCCCTTAATCAGCAGGTCTTTCCTTTTTGGAGCATGCTTTTTTATAAAATGCTTGATCAGAAGCGGTATGTCCTGCACTCTCTTCCTCAGAGGAGGGATATGGATATTGATGACATTCAGCCGGTAGAAAAGGTCTTCCCTGAATGTCTCTTTTGTCACAGCCATTTCCAGGTCTTTATTGGTAGCCGCAATGATCCTCACATTCACCCTTATATGGCTGTTTCCCCCGATTCTCATGATCTCGCCTTCCTGAATTACTCTGAGGATTTTTGTCTGGAACAAAAGGGAAACATCCCCTATTTCGTCGAAAAATACGGTCCCTCCTTCAGCCAGCTCAAGGATACCCTTCTTCCTCTGCATCGCACCGGTAAATGCCCCCTTTTCAAACCCGAACAGCTCCGATTCAAGAAGGGTGTCAGGGATGGCGCTGCAGTTGATAGTCATGAATTCATTTTTGCTTCTCGGACTCCACCTGTGAATCGCCCTTGCAACAAGCTCCTTGCCTGTTCCACTCTCTCCCGTAATCAATACATTGCTTTCACCGGCTGCCGCCTTCTTTATCAGCCCAAACACTTCCTGCATCAAAGGGCTCGTGCCTATGATTTCATCAAAACCGCTTTTGTGTTCGAGAATTCTTTTCTTATATCTGCTGATAATCTCGTTGAAGGCTTCACTCGTCAGCGGTTTTTCCAAATAGTCAATTGCTCCGAGCTTCATTGCCTCAACAGCCAGTTTTGTATTTGGGCCTGAAAAGGTTACTACAGGCATCTGCTGGCGCAGATCCAGGAGTTTTTTCTGCCATCCCTCAACATCGAGATCAAGAAAGGCAATATCATATCCGTTGAAACCGGGTTCCTTATCCAATAAATTGCCTTTCTGCCCCGCGTCTTCCGCATGCAGATCAATACTGCCTGATTTGAATAACGAGTATATCTCTTTTTTCTCATTGGAAATGATTAACGCATTAAGCATATGCTGTCACCCATGTATTGAATACTTTTGGGGATGCCTGACGGATACCACTCTGCACAGGTCCTCCCTTCATTGCAAGGTTATCTCCTGTTTCATGCCGCCTATGACCGCATAACACGAGGCAGGCCAGATATAGTTTCCCTCCGGTCCGTGTATCTGTATGCCCGTAATAACAGCGTAATCACATTGTGCTGTATTGATAATGGGCTTCAATGTATTTTCGAGGTCCCTCTGGATGACCTTCTGGGCTGTTCTTGTAAGCTCAAGAAGGTCCGGGACATGCCCATAGGGAATCTCCTGCAATAACCGCATCCTGAGAAGGCTTTGCTCAACGTCTTCATTGTCCATTGCGAGTGTTACCCTTTTTTCAGCCATTTCTTTCTGAAAAGCGTTCAGGGCACCACATGCAGAAGACTCTCCTCCCCTTCCTTTCCGCATGCAGACCCCGACCTGCCCCTCGGCGCCAAGCGCTATGTGAGGAAAGGCATAAAAAACATAACGTTCCTTGCCGTCTGCATCAGGGGCATGATGCATAGCGGCTATGAGGGCTGTTCTTCCTGCGAAGAACATTCCTGCAAGGCTTGAAAGATTGAACGCTTCTCCCCATGCGTCTCTGACATGGCTGAAGAACGACTGTGAAATCTCGTCCCTGCATACGTCAACACAGCCGATCGCATTGTCGGCAGTGAAACCAAACTTGTTCAACGCACTATGTGTCCTTTTGACAAAATCGGCTTCCTGATAGGTTACGGAGAATATTCCTCTGAGTATCGTTTCAAATTTCATATGGCTCCCTTATTGTAAATGAGGTTAAGGCAAAGAATATACAGCTATATATTTGCCCTAACCTCTGTAGTCAATAATGCTATTTCAGCGTAACCGGCATGCCCATCAGCGGCCATATTACCGCTACCGCAAGCGCAACCACTGCCATCAATACTATGCTTGCCGGTATTCCGGCAAGGAAAAACATTCCGGTTGAAAACTGTTTAGACTCATACGCAATGGCATTTGGAGCCGCACCCACCAGAAGCAGAAACGGCATGCCCGCAACCACGAGTGAGGAAAACAGCACGACTTCAGGCGCCACACCCAGGTACGGGGCGATGACCAGTGCGACAGGAAGAGAAATCGCAATTGCCGCAACATTCATGATAAAGTTGGTCATTATCATAACAAAAAAGGCTATGCTCAGCACGAAAATAAACCAGTTTGCCTCCTTGAACATAACAAGCCAGTTGATCGCCAGCCATTTCGCAGCGCCTGTCTCCCACAGACAGAACCCTATGCTCATGGCGCCGCCGAACAGGAGTATAATATTCCACGGGATATCTTCAAGATCCTTTATCGAGAGGATCTTGAATACAAAGAATATCAGCGTGGCAAGCAGAATAATCGCTGATTTGTTATACGGCTTCAATGCGGGAATAAAAGACTGCAGAGACAGGAAAATGATTATGCCGAGAACCGCGGCCCCCACAAAGATCTCCTTCCCGGTAATCGCGCCCATTTCCTTGTAAAGCTTTTTTGCCTTTTCCCGCAGCCCGGGAATAACCTTCTTTTCCGGTTTGAACATGATAAGCATCATTACCCAGCAGAGGAAAACCATGACCCATCCGACCGGGAACATGTATTTTGAAAGCTCGAAAAAGGTTACATTTTTCCCGACAACATCATTAAAAAATCCCAGCGCAACGGCACCGCGGGCTGCTCCGAGAAGGGTGATTATGCTTCCTGCTCCCGCAACAAACGCCATGCCGATAAACAGTCCTTTCCCGAAGTTTGTCGGCTTGTCCCCTTCGCCATACAGCGAATATATCGCCATGAGAAGAGGGAACATCGTGGCTGCAACCGCCGTATGCGCCATGATGTGGGCAAGAGCGGCAGTTACAATAAAACACCCCAAATATATCATGCTTGTTTTTTCACCCACAATTGTCAGCATTTTGTAGGCAAGGCGCCGTGTAAGTCCTGTCTTGGTAAACACCATGCCGATAACAATCGAGCCGAAGATGAACCAGACTGACGGGTCCATGAAGCTTCTGAAGGCTTCTTTCGCAGGCCTGATCATAAAAAGCGCCTGGAAAACACCGATTGCAATGCTTGTAATGCCGATAGGGACAACCTCAAAAACCCACCAGGTGCCTGCAAGAAGGAAAAGGGCTATTGCGGCTTTGCCCTCCCTGCTGAGCGGAAAATGCTCTCCCAAAGGGTCAATGGCATCAGGCAAAGGGGGCATGTAGTTGAAAACGAAGAAGAAACTCAAGCCGAGCAGAATAAAAAAAATTCTCTTCCAGTCAAACTCAATTAGAGTCGGGGCAACGACTATCTCTGCCGGACGCTCTGATATCACTTTTGCACCACCGGGAAAATAAACCTTGGTAACATGTTGCATGTGCCTCGTCCTCCTTATTCTTTTACCACAGCATTCGAAATTGTACTGGATAATTCATCAAAGACATCGGTCAATCTCACAACCCCCACGAATTTCTTCCCGTTTTCAAGAACAGGCATGAAGGTCAAATTCTGATTGACCATGAGATATGCTGCTTTTGTGATCGGATCATCCGGTTTGACAAAATATTTCACCGGCACGACTGAATCACGAACGGATTTCTCCACCAAACCTTTTGATTCTTTATCGAAAAGGGAATCCCAAATTAGGGATAGCTCTTTTTCTTCTTCCTGAAATCCCTCGGCCTTTGTTGTCGCCCTCATGAAACGCGGTTCAAGCGCCTTCAAGATATCCTTGAGAGCCAGGGTCCCGACGAGATTATACTGTTCATCGAAAACGAGTGTTCCCATTGGATGCAGGTTCTTCTCACCCCTGGGCAATGATGTTTTTATCACTTCTATTGCCTGCTTAATCGTGAACCAGTAACGAATATGTGGAAAATCAGAAATATCGACCATAATATCTTGTACTTTTTTGTGGTTTAGCATTCAGCCCCCTCAATATCTGTTATCATTATCGAATCCCCGGAAAACTCACATTATGGATAAGATAAGGTCCATGAGCCCTCACCTGCTTTTGTGCACAGTCACCACTGCCTTCCTGGGCAGGGGAAAAAGACGTCTACACAGGGAGGGTCTCACTGTGTAGACGTCATTTTTCTGTCGGAACTGTCGCATACGGGCTGCTCCCATATGCAAAGATGCTTGTCTCGAGTCCTCTCACTTTGAGCATCTTCCTGAAAGTGCTCGCAACGACCTTATACCGTGTCGGGCAGAGTAGCAGGTCGACATTTTCCTCTTTTGCACATTCGATGATCTCCTGTTCGGGATTGCCCTCTCCGGTAACGAGAAATGCCTTAATGCCCTTGCCTTCCTCTTTGAGAATCTTCTCTGCTTCCTTCGCATACCGGGATGACTCCCTCCGCGCAATCTCCTCTGCCTGGGGAATCGCATCATAATCAAGAAACATGTTTCTGTTGAATACATGAAGAACCACAAGCTCTCCGTTGGTTTCTCTTGTTTTCTCCATTCCATACTGCAGTGCGGTCCTTGCGTGCAAGGTCCCATCATATGCCACTAATACTTTCATGTCCGTTCCTCCTTCTTGTTGGAATTCAATTTTCGGATAATGAAATAGCACGTAGCATGCCAAACTATTTATTGTTTATTATCAACAAGTTGTACAATAAATGCAGTATTCATACTGCATGCCGGCATGCAAATTATTACTGCACTTTTGTCTTGAAATGACTAATGCGAGTTCGTGAGAGAGGAAATGTCTATTCCGAGGAGTTTGATCTTCTGCTGCAGGTTCTGCCTGTGGATGTTGAGGGATCGTGCAGCTTCCGATATGTTCCCTTCCGCTTCAATGAGGGCTGCGGTGATAAGCGACTTTTCAAACCGGGACTTTGCTTCTCTGAGGGGCATGATCGGGATAGTTTGCGCCTCCCCGCTGATTCTCTTGCCCTCCGATATATATTTTGGAAGGTCATCAACCTGCAATATCTGGCTTGATGTGAACGCCATTGCATATTCTATGGCATTTTCAAGTTCCCTTACATTACCCGGAAAGTGATAGTTCAGCAATGCATGTACCGCTTCTTTGGCAATCCCGGTAACATTTTTGTCGACTGCCTTTCCCTTATGTTTCTCGATGAAATGATTGATGAGAAGAGGGATATCCTCAGTTCGGTTTCTCAACGGGGGGAGTTCTATCGGGATCACATTCAGCCGGTAGTAGAGATCTTCTCTGAAATTTTTCTCGGCGATTGCCTTTCCGAGGTCCATATTTGTTGCGGCAATTAAACGCACATCAACTGTTCGCGGCATCGTATCCCCCACCTTGAGGAATTCCCCATCCTGCAATACCCTCAGAAGCTTTACCTGAAGGGTGGGAGCAAGTTCTCCTATTTCATCAAGGAAAAGTGTGCCCCTGTCTGCCTCCTCCACAAGCCCCTTCTTGTCGGAAACTGCGCCGGTGAACGCACCCTTGATATGTCCGAAAAGCTCTGACTCCAGAAGTCCCTCAGGGATTGCGCCGCAGTTGACCGTCACAAACTTTCTCCTTGCCCTAACGCTGTTGCTGTGAATGGCTCTTGCAACAAGCTCCTTGCCCGTACCGCTCTCACCCGTAATCAGCACATTGCTTTCACTCGACGACGCATGCCTCATTACCCTGAATACCTCGTGCATTTCCGGGCTGTTGCCGATGATATTCTGAAATGAGTATCGCGCCTCTATCTGGGTTCTCAGGGCAATGTTTTCTTTTTCGAGATTCCTTCTCTCCAGCGCCCTCCTGATGGGAAGCCGGACCTCGTCAGGGGTAAAGGGCTTTGGAATATAATCGTATATCCCCCTTTTTACGGCGTCCACTGCTGACTGCACTGACGCATACGCAGTAATAATAATGAATATGATGTCGGGGGCGATCTCCTTTACATGCTCATAGAGTTCAAGCCCGTCCATCTCGGGCATCTTCATGTCTGATATCATGAGATCAAAATTATTTTTCCTGACCTGTTCAATGGCATCCATGCTGCTTGTGGTCGTGTACGCCTCTATCCCTTCGGTTTCGAGAATGTCCTGGACCGCAATTAAAATACTTGCCTCATCATCGACGACAATCGCTTTCAGCTTATCCATTGATTGGCAGCCTCACAGTAAACGTTGAACCTTTTTCTATCTCACTACTGACATCGATATCTCCGCCATGTTTTTTTATAATACCATAACTTACCGCAAGACCGAGTCCGCTTCCTTTCTCTTTGTCCTTCGTGGTAAAGAACGGGTCGAAAATCTTTCCGAGATTTTCTGCAGGGATGCCGTGGCCCGTATCCGAGAAAATGATCTCGACGAATTTGCCGTTCACGCGTGTGGAAACAGCTATATTTCCCGGTGGGGTAATTGAATGGATCGCATTCAGCAGGATATTTGACACCACCTGCCCGATGCGTGCAGGGTCTGCATAGATCTCGGGAAGATTCTCGGAAAGGTGCAAGGCGAACCCTATATCCTTGAAGGCCTCCTGCGAGACAAGGGACTCGCATATCTCAGTGACAGGGCAGTTGACATTCATTCTCATGGGTTTTATGGCTTCATCCTTTGCAAAACTCAGAAGCTGTCTCACGATATCTCTTGCCCTTCCTGTTTCCTTCACCATCATCCTCAGCCTCTCGCGATTTGGGTGCCCCTCCGGAGTCTTCTCGAGCATCAAATTCGAAAAGGTAAGGACAGAAGTGAGTGGATTGCTTATCTCATGTGCAATCCCGGACGCCAGTATCCCAATTGAGGCAAGCTTGTCCGCCTCAACAAGCTGCGACTGTTTTTCCTGCAACTGTTTAATGGTATCCTCAAGCGAGCCCAGCGCCTGTTTGAGTTTTGTTTCCATTTTATTGAATGACATCTCGAGGGAGGCAATTTCATCATCTTTTCCCTTCACATCGAGTGTCTCTGAGAAATCACCCATTGCTATCTTCTTTGTTACCTCTTCGAGCTTTTTTATCGGCTCAGCGATGCTCATGGCAAGCTTTGCATTGACGGCTGCACCTACTACAATAATTGTCAGCAAAGCGAATATCAGCAGTATCATGGATTTCTTCATCGTCGAATCAATGGCTACCTTTTCCTCCTTAAGGAGGTTCTCAAGGAGCAACTCTATCTCCCGTGCTTTCAACCTCATATTCCCGACAGAATCATTTTCCTTTTTGTAAAGCTCATAAAGCCTGTCGGTAAGGGCACGATACTCCTTCAGTGCAGAGCTGTGCGTATGCAGGGAAGCGAAGGTCTTTGCAAAGTTTTCATAGGACTTCTCATCTCTGTATATCATAAGATCTTTCTCATATCTTCTTAGCGAGGAAAATATCTGGAATTCGTTTCCGCTCAGGGCGTTCTCAATGCTGCCTCCCGCAACCTTCAGCTTGAGTATGTTCTCTTCCTGCAATTTTATGCCGGCTACAACTTTATTAAAGAAATCCTCATAGTTGCTTATTATCTCTTTGATCATTTCATAGTTCCCGGGGCCCATTGCTTTTACTATTTCAGTTTTGAGCTTGATGCTGTCGATATTCGCCTTTAATTGACCCAAGTTGCGCGTGAATGCCTGGAGAGTTTCTTCCTGTCTGTAAAGCAGGTAGTTTTTTTCGTGTCGTCTCAGCTCACTCAGGATGTGGGTAATGTTATGTGCAGTTTCAACAAGACTAAGTCGTGTTGAAATCGTAAGGAGTTCAGTAAATGCAAAAAACCCGATTATCGTGGCAAGTAATACGTATATGCCAAACCCGATAAAAATCTTTTCCCGTATCTTCATTCCTATTTCATTGTAACCGAAAACGACCAAGGAAAACAGAACAGCGCTGAAACGGGAGGGGAATTTCTGCGGGTATTATATTACCGGATACTGTAGCTTAGCCCGCACATGATGCGCTATTAACCCTGCAACTGGCATAAATAAAAAAGGCTTCCTGATCTCTCCGATTCATCGAGGATAATATCAGCCGCCTTGTTTAATTCAGAGGGCTGCTGATTCCCTGCAAGAAACATGATCATGGATACTGTATATTCCTCTGCAGCCTTTATTATTTCAATATCCGGATAGCCCGACCGGATTATCTCCTTGGTACGGATCGCTCGATCCGTCAATATTTTTCCAAGCCTTTTCACTGCTGCGGATGTTTCTCTGGTTACCTGATCAAGTTCCTCTTTTTCCCATTTGCTGTAAATATGTATGGGGACGATGCCCATAAGTACAACCCGGGATTGCATTGCCGCAGCCTCTGTGATAATCTGCTCAATTTCCAAACTCGCATTATCCCTGTTGTCAACAGGGATCAGGATGTCACCGGGGATGACAGAAACCGGGCATGGTGATTTCCTGACAATTGACTTGTAGCGGGGTGGAGAAAAAATGATATCGATGTTTTCAGTCTTCGCATATGAGACAATCTCCTTCTCCGGATTCCCGTCCTCCACAATAATACTCGCCTTTATGCCGCCGCCTTGTTCCTTTATTATGCGTTCAGCATCCGCCACATATCTGGCCGATTCTCTCCTTGCTATCTCCTCTGCCTGAGGAATCGCATCATAATTAACAAACAGGTGATTGTTGAAAACATGGAGGACTACAAGTTCTCCGCTGTTTTTCCTGACTTTCTCTATCCCATATCCGAGAGCGGTCTTTGCCTGCACTGTCCCGTCATACGCCACTAACGCTTTCATTTTTTCTTTCTCCTTTTCGTCTATGATCTGTTGAGTGAAAAAGCATGGAGCATGCCAGATATATTAAGCTTTACTTTCAATCGTTTATAAACGAAATGCAGCATTTTAACTGCATGAGGATATGCAAAATATTACTGCGATGCCGTAATTATGGGAGACTGAAAAATAATTCTCTTTTCTCACCTAATATACTTTCATATATGTTTCTCATCATACTGAGGATAGTATATTTTCACGCATTCTCTATCGTTTCTTCTCCTCATTTCAGTGGATATTGGTATTATGCGGCGCGCGTCGCATGTATTGCATTTTTCCTTCAATTTTGTCGCGATCTACAATATTGTAGCCTCTCAAATTTACAGAATATCTTGTATTTCAAGCAGTTTTAACTTGGCACGGTTTTCGATATAGAGAAAGCAGTCATGAAGACAGGGTACTTGCCAGAAAAGGTGCAAGAGATAGAACGGGAAGAGATCGTGAATGCGATGAAGGAATGCGGTTGGGTCATGTCACGGGCAGCAAGGAGACTTGGCATCACCGAGAGGATGATCGGGTACAGGATCAGGAAATACAATATCAGGAAGGAGGAGATAGAGAAAGAGCAAACGACAGGCAGCAAGCAGCAGCAAGAAAAAACACAATATAAGGAGAGAAAAAATGAAGAAGTTGAAAATGGCAGTTCTGGCAATAGCTTGTATGCTTCTGGTGTCCGCAGGCAGTCTGTATGCCGGGGAGATTAAAACTTCGGGGTATGCCTCCGCTGACATCATGAGCAATTATGTCTGGAGGGGGCAGAAACTGAGCAACAGCTGGGTCATCCAGCCGTCGGCCGGAATAAACTACGGGGTTTTTGGCATGAATATCTGGGCCAATTATGACCCCGATTCAAAGATCGATGAAGGTGACGGTCACGGAGAATTCAATGAGACTGACATCACGCTGAACTACACCCGTTCAATCGATAAACTGACCCTTACTGCGGGGTACATTTATTATGCCCTGAACAGTGCGAATGATACCCAGGAAGTATACCTGTCAGCAGGCTATGACACGATGCTGTCACCGGCGCTCACACTGTATTATGACTTTGATGAGGGGAATGGCGCGTTTCTTGTGGCTTCAGTCGCTCATGCGTTTGAAGTGATGAAAGACATTTCCCTCAATCTCGGCGCATCTGCAAGCTTCAATATCAATAACAAGGTCATGGGCTTCGATAAGGACGGTGATGACTTCAGCAATTTCTATAATGCTGAGATTTCTTCATCTGCTGAAATACCGGTCTGGAAAGCAGTCACCGTAACCCCGAAAATCGCCTATTCGTTTCCTTTGAGCAACGACGCAAAGGAGGCATTGAGAAATATCAGCGATGACGGCGACAGAGAAATCTTGTACGGCGGGGTCAACATAACACTAAGCTTTTAAAGGAGGCAATCTATGAAAAGGCTGATTGTATTGTCAATATTGATTCTCACGTTATCCAGCGGTTTTGCATTTGCAGAGGAACAGATGCAAAATAACCTTCCTACTCCTCAGGCAGCTGAGCAGGCGATGCCTGCTCAGCCCGCCCCAATACCGGCTGCTCCTGAAACGCCGAAGATGGACACAGGGGATACCGCGTGGATGATTGTGGCCACTGCGCTGGTAATGCTCATGACGCTCCCCGGCCTGGCGCTTTTTTACGGCGGGCTGGCAAAACGCAAGGATACCCTCAATACCATGGCGATGTCCTTTGTGACGTACTGTATAGTAAGTCTGCTGTGGGTTGTGTACGGGTATTCATTGACCTTCGGTACTGACATTAAGGGTATCATCGGGGGTACGGACAAGTTGCTGCTCGCGGGTGTTAACGTGGAAAGCCTCTCGATGACGATTCCCGAGTACATATTCATTGTATTTCAGCTTACCTTTGCAGCGATCACCGTTGCACTCGCAAGCGGAGCGTACATCGAGCGGATGAAGTTCTCTGCATGGGTACTGTTTTCTGTGCTCTGGATGACATTTGTATATCTGCCGGTAGCCCACTGGGTATGGGGTGGCGGATTCCTTGCAAAGATGGGCGCGCTCGACTTTGCCGGCGGTACAGTTGTGCATATCAATGCAGGTATCGCTGCACTGGTCGGGGCACTCGTGCTCGGGAAGAGGCGGGAGGCCTCCCTTAAGCCAAGCAACCTCACGCTTGTCGTTACCGGTGCAGGCTTGCTGTGGTTCGGGTGGTTCGGTTTTAATGCAGGTTCTGCAGTAGCAGCAAACGGACTGGCAGGCGCTGCGTTCATCAACACCAATACTGCGACCGCCATGGCAGCGATAACATGGATGTTGACCGAATGGATGCACGCAAAGAAACCGACGGTTCTTGGCCTGGCGTCAGGTGCGGTTGCGGGACTGGTGGCGATAACCCCGGCTGCCGGCTTTGTGAACATTAAGGGTGCGATAATTATCGGACTGTTGGCCGGGATCATACCCTATTTCTCCGTTGCATGGATTAAGCCGAAACTCGGCTATGACGATTCACTCGACGCATTCGGAATCCACGGAGTGGCAGGAACGATGGGCGCCATTCTCACCGGTGTGTTTGCTGATCCTGCAATCAATGAAGCCGGGACAGGTCTGCTGTTCGGTAATCCGGGGCAGCTCTTGACCCAGATTCTTGCAGCAGGAATAACAATTGTCTACTGCGCTGTCGTAACCTTTATTATCTTCATGATAGTAAAAGGTCTTGTGGGAATCAGAGTTGAGTCGGAGCACGAAATAACCGGGCTTGATGAAAGCCAGCATGGTGAAAAAGCCTACAGCATTTAGGGTGTGAACATGCATTTACTTGAAACCGTGCATCCCTCCCTTCACGGAGGGATGCAGTGATAAAATCACAGAGGAGGCACGATGAAAAAAGTAGAGGCGATAATCAAGCCCTTCAAGCTCGATGAAGTGAAGGACGCGCTCTCAAAACTCGGGATCAATGGAATGACCATCACCGAGGTGAAAGGATTTGGCAGACAGAAAGGCCATGTCGAGGTATACAGAGGCACAGAATATGAAGTGACCTTTATACCGAAAATAAAACTGGAGGTAGTAATCCCGGACGCCATAATCGACAAGGTGATTGCCACGATTCTCGAAAAGGCAAATACCGGGTCGATAGGAGACGGAAAGATTTTCCTTTACTCCCTTGAGGATGTCATTCGGATCAGAACCGGCGAGCGGGGAGAAGCGGCGATATAGCATTACCTCTTGAAATCCTCCTTTTTCACGCAACGGAGGATTTCAAGAGGCTTCTTTCACGGATTCCCTGACAGAACACCATGAGATTCCTACAAAATTGTAGAAACTACGAAATTGTAGTTTTTCCCCTGAAAAGACCGGCAGGCTATCGATCCCTGATTTTCCTTATGAAAACGCAGACCATGAGATGTCTGAATAATTATCTGCGACAAAATTGTCGGACATAATGCATCCCCTGAAATGGCTGCCTGTAAAAATGCTTATAAATCAGAAAGTTATGAATTGGCATGATTTTGGATATATTAAAAAAGAATGACTATCACAATGCATCAACAATATCTTTAGGAAAAACCAAGGAGGAACACAATATGACGACAAAGGAAGTATTTGATCTGGCGAAAAAGAACAAGGTTGTAATGGTCGACCTGAAGTTCATGGATTTTCCTGGACTCTGGCAGCATTTCTCCATACCGATGAAGGAATTCTCTGAGGACATCTTTGAGAACGGTCTGGGGTTTGACGGTTCATCCATCAGGGGATGGCAGGCTATCCACATGAGTGACATGCTTGTAATTCCCGACCCAAGCACAGCAGTGCTGGATCCGTTTACACAGCATCCGACACTCAGCCTCATCTGTAACGTGGTAGACCCGATTACCAAGGAGCCATATTCACGAGATCCCCGCTATGTTGCGCAAAAGGCTGAAGCCTACATGAAATCGCTGAAGATTGCCGACACCGCATATTTCGGTCCGGAAGCGGAGTTCTTCATCTTCGACGATGTACGCTTTCACTATACAGCCAACAGCGGCTTTCACTCTGTTGATTCGGTCGAGGGAATATGGAATTCCGGGAGAGATGAGAATCCGAACCTCGGGTATAAACCGAGACACAAGGAAGGGTATTTCCCGGTTCCGCCCATGGACAAGCAGCAGGACATCAGGACGGAGATGGTTCTTGAACTTGAAAAGGCGGGGATAGTTGTCGAGGCACAGCACCATGAGGTGGCAACCGGAGGTCAGGCAGAGATAGACATGAAGTTTTCCCCTCTGGTAAATATGGCTGATAAGCTGATGATGTACAAATATATCATCAAGAACGTCGCTGCCAGGAATGGAAAAACCGTGACCATGATGCCGAAGCCGCTCTTCGGAGACAACGGGTCAGGAATGCATACACACCAGAGCCTGTGGAAAGGCAACAAGCCGCTCTTCGCAGGAAATGCATACGCAGGTCTGTCCGAAATGGCGCTTCACTATATCGGCGGCATACTCAAACATGCCGCAGCCTTAGCAGCCATTGTTGCACCGACAACAAACTCCTACAAGAGGCTTGTTCCGGGCTATGAGGCTCCCATCAATCTCGCATACTCCAGCAGGAACAGATCCGCTGCAATCCGGATTCCGATGTACTCTCCGAGCCCGAAGGCAAAGCGGGTCGAAGTCAGGTTCCCGGACCCTTCATGCAATCCGTATCTTGCGTTTTCTGCAATGCTGATGGCAGGACTTGATGGCATCGAGAACAAGATTGATCCCGGGGATCCTCTTGATAAGGATATTTACGAACTTGGGCCGGAAGAGCTTGCAAAGGTTCCGAGTCTTCCGGGTTCCCTTGAAGATGCCCTGGATTGCCTCGAGAAAGACCACGATTTTCTGAAAAAGGGAGACGTCTTCACCGAGGACGTCATACAGATGTGGCTGAGCTACAAGAGGTCCCGGGAAGTCGACGCACTGAGGCTGAGACCCCATCCGTACGAATTCTTCCTCTATTTCGATATCTAAAAGCTGTTCAGGAAGCCGGGAACCTCAACAGAGTTCCCGGCATTCTTTTTTTTCGGCAGTATTCCGCGTACCCCATTTGCTTTTTTTGTGGAATATTCCTATTATTCTAAAAGTACCAAAGGCTCCATTCTTCTGGGAGGCATTGTGTGGACAATCTAACAGACAAATTCGTTGTTGTCGAAACCACGGACACCACCTATACAGGCAGGCTCGTGGAAATAGGAGAGGAAGAGGTACACCTGGAATCAGAGCTTGGCTGGATAGTTATTCCCGTTGAAAAAATCTTCTCTATCAGGGAGAAGGACGAGGCATAAGGTACTCCTGACTTGAAGCCTTTGTCTTTTTGACGCGGTACGGGGCCTCACCCGTAAAAATGAAAGCAGTTTCCACCCTTCTCCTTGGCCCTGTACAATGCATTGTCAGCCATCCTTAATAAAATCTCAGGGTCACTGCCACACTGCGGATACAGGCAAATCCCGATACTCACGCCAACGGAACATTTCTGCCCCCTGAGATTGAACGGCTCTCCGAAGCAGGAGA
Organism: Nitrospirota bacterium; assembly: GCA_040754395.1. Taxonomy (NCBI): domain Bacteria; kingdom Pseudomonadati; phylum Nitrospirota; species Nitrospirota bacterium. The sequence goes on from JBFMCL010000003.1 coordinate 51,110, forward strand.
GTATCCTCTCTGCGATAATCTCAGCGTCCTCAGCTCCACTCACGTGGGAAAGGATAACCGTGAATTCATCTCCACCCATGCGGGCAACGGTATCCGAATTGCGCACACAATGCAGAAGTCTGACCGCAGCCACTTTCAGCAATTCGTCGCCGGCCTCGTGTCCGAGGGTATCGTTTATTTCCTTAAACCTGTCAAGGTCAAGAAACATGAGTGATATGGAATGGCCATAACGCTTTGCCTGCGCAAGCGCATGGGAAAGACGGTCAAAAAAAAGCGTTCTGTTCGGAATCCCTGTGAGGGGGTCATAATGCGCCAGAAACCGCAGACGCTCCTCGGCGAGTTTTCGCTCGGTAATATCCCGGATGATGACCTGAATGGCCTGCTTCCCTCTAAAATGAGAAAAGGCAACCGCCATAATTTCAACATAGACGTCGTTCCCTTCAAAACTTCTTATTTTGCTTTCGAACCAGGGGACCCTCCCGTCTTCATTGTCCGCCTCTGCCACTCTGTCCCTGAATATCCCCCAGTAGTCAGGGTGGATTACCTCAAAGAGTGTTTTTTCCTTCAGATCCAGGACACTTGATGCAGCAAGAAGTCTCAGGCCTGAAGGATTGACAAATTCCATTTTCCAGTCATGACAGATAAATATCCCGTCTGTCGTGAGTTCGTAAAGCTTCCTGTAGCGTTCTTCACTTTCCTGAATTTTTGCGAGCATCTGTTCCTTTTCCCTGATGAGTTTCTGCTTGGAGATTACCTGTTCAATCACGATAGGAAGCAGTTCGAGATATCCGAGTTCTGTATCCTTCACAATATAATCTGCCGCACCGAGTTTCATCGCCTCAACAGCAACCCTTTCATTCCCGTACCCCGTCACCATGATCGCCGGCAGAATACTTCCCCTTAGCGAAAGTTCGCGGATCACCTCGAGCCCTCCGAGAACCGGCATATGGTAATCGACAACAACCATGTCGTATGTCGCGGCATCCAGCATTTTCAGCCCCTCTTCACCATTGGAGGCAACGTCCACCGCATATCCTTTCCTCTGGAGATCCTTCTGCAGAATGCGGGAAAGTCCCTCGTCATCTTCCATGTAGAGGATACGGAATGTGCGGATATCACGCATGATGATCAAAGTCCCCCTGGAATGGTAACAACTGACAGAAAAAGGCCGAGCGTACGGATCGCCTCGGAAAACTGTTCGTAGTCCACAGGTTTTGTGATATATACATTGCATCCGAGCTCGTAACATTTCGAAACCTCATGCGGAGCGTCAGTCGTGGTAAGAACGACAATCGGGATATGCTTCGTCTTCTCGCTGTGTTTGATGCGCTTCAGGACCTGATAACCGTCAATCCCCGGGATGTTCAGGTCAAGAAGCACCAGCAAAGATAAAGGCTGCCCGCTGTCTCCGTCCTTCTGTTCCCCGAACAGAAAATCAAGGACTTTTTGCCCGTCCTCGAAACTGATGATGGGATTCGAAATCCCTGCGCGACGAAGGTTTTTCTCGATCAGACGGGCGTGCCCTGCGTCGTCCTCTACCAGAAGTATTGTTACAGGCTCATGGTTTGTCATAGTCACCCTCATAAATAAAGATTTTTTTCTTTTTTCTTTGCCACATTGGAATCTTTCTACCTTTTTTTTCGCTCCGCACGCATGATTTTGAATCTCGTCATTACACTGATCTTTTATCCCCGCTAACGGTATCGTCCTGAACTGCAATATCCTTCACTGCAGATTGGCTTGGCGCAGAGGGGATGAGAAAACTGAATGTCGTTCCAACCCCTAATTCCGAGGTGCACCATATGCGTCCCCCGTGGCGACGCACCAGTGTTTTGACATATGCAAGACCCATTCCTTCTCCGGGTACATCCTGCCTGCCTACCCTCTGGAAAACCTCAAAAACCCTTCCGATATCGTCCTGTGCAATACCCCGGCCGTTGTCCCGTATATGGAATACTGCATCCTGCCGGACCCTTTCTGCAAAAATTTCCACTGCACCCGGCCGCCCGGGTTCTAGGTACTTCAGGGCATTATCGAGAATATTTCCGACAATCTGTTCCATTGCGATCCTGTCAGCCACAATTTCCGGCAGATCCCCGACGGTAATCGCGACATTCTTCTGTTCTGTCTGATGGGCAAGGGTCTTCAGAATCGATCGCACAAGGGAACGCATATCACATATCTCCGGCTTCAGATCACGCCGGCCGACACGGGAAAGATTCAGTATCGCCTTAATGAGGTTGTCCATCCTGTATACCGAAGAATCGATAAAACCAAGCGCCTCGGGAGCATCCTTCTGAAAAATGATCTCGAGCTTCTCCTGCTGGTCATTTTCCATATGGGGACCGCAATGCCGAAGCGAAGAACGTATTTCACGGAGTGCATATCTGAGTTCCCCTGCAAACCCTTTAATATTCACCAGCGGTGCGCGCAGATCGTGAGAAATGATATAGGCAAATGACTTCAGCTCTTCATTGGCCTCCCGCACCTCTTCTGCGTACCGCAGCACCTTCTCCTCTGCAAGTTTCCTCTCGGTAATATCCAGGGCTATGCAGACAAGTCCTTCAGGCCTGCCTTTTCTGTTTCTCATCACAGAGGCTGAGAAGAGCACCGGAATCTTTCTTCCGTCTTTTGACACCAGTGTCTTTTCTTCATTGACCAGACAGTCCTCCTGCGCCATGTGCCCTGAGTCCGTTCCTCTCAGGAGCAGTCCGGAGAACGTCTTTTCATTATCCGCATCAGAAAAAATGATTTTGAGCTGCCGATTGACCAGTTCATCCTCCTCATACCCCAGAAGCCTCTTTGCCGCTGCGTTGATCGTCTTGATTCTGCCTTCCATATCTGTTACAAGAAGGGTATCGACCATTGTCGTGATAATGTTGTCGAGATATGCTTTCGAGACAGTCGTCTTTTTCAGGTCCTCCGTCATCTTTCTGAAGGATACCGCAAGATCACCAACTTCATCCGTCGCACGCATGGCGATCTCGGTATTAAGGTCCCCTTCCCCGATTCTGGCTGCGGCGTCCCTGAGTTGGGTGAGAGGTCCGGCAATAGACGTGGAAAGCGCTACGCCAAGAATAACAGCCAGAACAGTAATACCAACTGATATAAGAAACAATTCTTTCTTCAGGCTGAAGACCGGAGCAAAAATATTTTTCACCGCGTGTTCGACGACAAAAACCATACCCAGCGCCTCATAATTGGAATGGACACAGACAGACAGGACCTCTCCATATTTCTCATCTTTTCTGAGGACTATGTGTGATTTCTTTTTTTCTGTCTCATTGTGCACGAGAGACTCACTCACAGGCGTTGCAAGAAAAGTAAACGCGTCTGTCGAATAGAGCAGTTGACCTTTTCTGTTAAGGAGCTTGTAGACAGTCTTCTTCCCCGTATGGGTCTCAGGCGTCTCGAACTCCTTCACCGCCTGAATAATGTCCTCGATATTCAGGAGACATTTCATCACACCGATAAAATTCCCTTTGTCATCCTCTATCCTGATCGCAAAGGCGAGGGAATAGGTACCGGCATCTTCCTCAAAAGCAGCATCCCTGATATAGAACCTGTGTTCTTTCGCTTCCTTCCACCACTGCTTCTCGCCCTGGCTGAAGTCCGCCGCTCTTCCTGTCATGCAGACAACAGCGCCGTATTTATTGGTGACAATAATACTCTTGAAGACCTCATAGCCATACTTCTCATGATAAAATTCGGTTTTTTCCAGTAATTCCACGGCGCTTTTCTTGTCCATCAGCTGCTGCATGAAAGGGGTTATCACATCTGTGGAAACGGTGAGCCACTCGCGGTTTTTCATGGCAATATACCCCTGCGCATCTGCCATTCTTTCGTATTCCCTGTTTGACCGTATGACATCTTCCTTGAGAAGGAGGTCCTGACTGTATGACTGCAGCCCCTCCACCCTTCTGAAGATATTCCGGTCCACTTCATCCATCACCTTTGAAGCAAGAATCATCGAACTTTCCTCAATGGATTTTTGCAGCGCATCCTGACTTCTCTTTATTGTCAGATATCCCACACACGAGATAAGAAGCGCGATTACCAGAAAACCAAGGATGAGTTTATGCCGTATCTTCATTTTCATCATAATTTTCCACAAATATATGCAAAATCTATACCAAAGAATGCGGAATTATGGGAAAAAGAGAATACCGCAAAGAAGGGAGCTACTCTAAACCGCCAAATAGAAACTGGACAAGCGAAACAGCAGAGATTGCCGCAGTCTCTGCCCTCAGGATTCGGCGTCCGAGTGTGGTAGCGATGGCGCCCTTTTCTCCTGCAAGAGTGATTTCATCCTGTGTAAATCCGCCTTCAGGGCCGATCATGATAAACACCGACAAAGTTTTTGGCACAAGGGATGCAACCGCATCCGGCAATGAAATCCCTCCTTTTTCGCAGAACATCAACCCACGACCCCTGATTTCCGTCCCTTCGCGTATCATGAAGCGGATAAATGCATCTGCTTCGCGCACTTCAGGAACAATGCTCCTCCCTGACTGTCTTGACGCCTCTTCTGCGATTTTTCTCCATCTCAGGATCTTTCTCGTCTCTTTCACCTGGCTTCTCTCCGTAACAACCGGGATGATCGCTTGCACCCCCAGCTCTGTCGCTTTCTGGATCACCATATCCATTTTTTCACCCTTAAGGAGAGCCTGCACAAGGACAACATGCACGCGGGACTCAGTATCGCAGTCAAGTGTTTCAATAATCTCAGCCAGAATTTCTTTCCTGTCAGCCTTCGCTATCATTGTCCTGAAGCACGTGCCCTGACCATTGAATATGAGCAATTCGTCCCCCTTTTTGCACCTCAGGACAGACATGATATAATGCGCCTTTTCTGAGTCGACTGATATAAGGTTATCTGAGACATAAGAGACCGGCAGGTATATTCTTGGCATGCTTTTCTGCTCCGCTTGAGTCGGCAAACGCCCCTCAATCCGGCTGCTTTTTGTTCACCGGGAGTGAAGGCGTCTTATTTTTCTGAACTGGTAAAAAGGTCCTTCAGCTTCTCTTTGAAGGACTTGTTCACCTCATCTCCTGATATTCTTGCATACTCCTCGAGCAGTTCCCTTTGCTTCTGGGTCAGACTTCCCGGCACATCCACATATATCCTCACAATCTGGTCCCCTTTTGAACTCCCGCCGAGTTTCTGCATGCCCTTTCCCTTAATATGGAACATCCTGCCGGAAGGCGATCCCGGAGGGATTTTGAGCTTTGATGTCCCGTCGATGGTCGGCACCTCGATCTCTGCGCCAAGCGCGGCCTGGGGAAACGATATCGGGACCTCACAATACAGATTATGACCGTCTCTCTTGAAGAAGGAGTGCTCCTCGACATTCAGGTAGATATAGAGATCTCCCCGCGGGCCTCCGTGGAACCCCATTTCTCCTTCGCCGGACATCCTGAGCCTCGAGCCGGTATCGACACCTGCGGGAATCCTGACGCTGATATTCCTGAACTGCCGGATCTTCCCCTGTCCCTTGCAGGTTTTGCAGGGGTCGGTAATCACCTTTCCCGTTCCGCCGCATTTCTGGCAGGTCTTTGAGATGCTGAAGAAACCCTGTTGTATCCTGATCTGCCCTGCCCCCCTGCAGTTCTGGCAGGTAACCGGACCTTTTCCGGGCGCTGCGCCCGTGCCGTTGCAGTCAGCGCAATTGTCCCATCTCGGGATTTCGAGATTCCTTTCTGCGCCGAATGCCGCTTCCATAAGCGTAATATCAAGATCATAGCGCAAATCCTGCCCTTTTGATGGTCTCGCTCTGCGCTGGCCGGTAAATGTACCGAAAAAATCGCCAAAGATGTCTTCAAAGATGTCACCGAACCCTGTGCCAAACGGACTGTACCCCGCGCCTACTCCTTCGGCCGTACCGAACCTGTCGTAGTGGGCCCTTTTCTCAGGATCGATCAGACAGGAATATGCTTCGTTGATCTCCTTGAACTTGTCTTCAGATTCCTTATTGTCCGGGTTGCGGTCTGGATGGTATTTCAGGGCAAGCTGCCTGAAGGCTTTCTTGATATCAACCTCAGATGCTTCCCTTGAAACGCCAAGAATCTCATAATAATCTTTCATTTCTTTTTCAACCTGCAGCTCAATGCTGCTGCCTTGCCATTTTAAATGTGGAAAGGGCGGATACGCCGGTAAGGCCATGCCGGTTCCTGCAGAAGAATCCGTTTGAATAATTAAGACACCTTGAAGTCCCGGCAAGCCACATATTCTGCTTCACAGAGGAGCCCCCTTGCATTACAACCCTTTCAGGTCAATGCGTAAAATGGCATCGCTCCGCAAAGCCCGCGCGGCATATCTGCCCTGCTGTACAGTCTATGCAAAAACAGGAATATTGCTCCTGATTTTTTCAGTTGCTTTTCTTGTCCTTATCAACGTCTTCGAATTCCGCTTCGACAACCTCTTCCTCGGGCCCTTTTGCCTGGGGTTCTTCTGTCCCTGTTCCGGAAGGTCCTTCACCTGTACCTGCCTGAGCGCCGGCCCCCTTATAGAGATGCTCTGCCAGCTTATGGGACTTGCTCATGAGATTTTCTGTCGCAGACTTTATTTCAGAAGCTTCCGTGCCTGTATCTTTTGCTTTTCTGCATCTTTCCAGAGCTTCCTCGATCTCTTTCTTCTCCGCTTCATCCAGTTTGTCGCCATAATCCTTCAGGGATTTCTCAACAGTATAGATAAGGGTATCAGCTTCGTTACGGGCTTCAGCAAGCTGTTTTTTCTTTTTGTCTTCATCTGAATGCGTTTCTGCATCGCGTGTCATCTTCTTTATCTCTTCTTCTGTAAGACCACTCGATGCGGTTATCCTGATGGACTGTTCCTTTCCTGTCCCAAGGTCCTTCGCAGAGACATGGAGGATACCGTTTGCATCTATGTCGAACGTGACCTCAATCTGCGGAATCCCCCTCGGAGCAGGCGGGATGCCGATCAGTTCAAAATTCCCCAGAAGCTTGTTGTCAGAAGCCATTTCCCGTTCACCCTGGAAGACACGGATCGAGACAGCGGGCTGATTGTCTGTTGCGGTCGAGAATATCTGGCTCTTCTTGGTCGGGATCGTGGTATTTCTCTCTATGATCTTGGTAAAAATCCCTCCAAGTGTCTCGATGCCGAGCGAGAGCGGAGTCACATCGAGCAGCAACACTTCCTTCACGTCTCCCTTGAGCACAGCAGCCTGGATAGCTGCGCCGACAGCAACCACTTCATCAGGGTTCACCGTCTTGTTCGGTTCCTTCCCGAAGAAATTCTGCACGGTCTGCTGCACTTTCGGCGTTCTTGTCTGTCCTCCCACAAGAAGTATTTCGTCGATGCTCGAAGACGAGAGCCCCGCGTCAGCCAGAGCGTTTTTGCATGGACCGATTGTCTGCTCAATAAGATCACCCACAAGCTGTTCTAATTTTGCCTTTGACAGCTTCATCAGAAGATGCTTGGGACCTGTTGCATCTGCGGTGATGAATGGCAGGTTCACCTCGGTGTCGGTAGCCGTGGAAAGCTCGATCTTTGCCTTTTCCGCTGCCTCTTTCAGCCTCTGTAACGCCATCCGGTCGTTCTTGAGGTCTATCCCCTGGTCTTTCTTGAACTCTTCGACCATCCAGTCCATGACCCTGATATCAAAATCATCGCCTCCCAGATACGTATTCCCGTTGGTTGACTTGACCTCGATGACACCTTCTCCGATCTCGAGTATGGATATGTCAAACGTTCCTCCGCCCAGATCGTACACCCCGATCTTTTCTTCTTTCTTTTTGTCCATCCCGTAGGCAAGCGATGCTGCCGTCGGTTCATTGATTATCCTGAGGACGTTAAGTCCCGCAATCCTTCCCGCATCTTTCGTTGCCTGTCTCTGACTGTCGTCAAAGTATGCAGGCACAGTGATAACTGCTTCGGTCACCGGCTCGCCGAGATAATCCTCGGCAGCCTGCTTGAGTTTCTGAAGGATCATGGCAGATATCTCGGGAGGAGAATAGCTCTTTCCCCTGATTTCCACATGAGCATCAGAATTCTGTGCTTCCACAATCTTGTAAGGAAGCCTCTTTTTTGCGTGCTCAACCTCCGGGGAATTGTATTTCCTCCCCATCAGCCTTTTTATAGAAAAAATTGTGTTCTCGGGATTGGTAATAGACTGTCTCTTTGCAATCTGCCCGACGAGTCTTTCTCCCTTTTCGGTAATCGCCACAACTGAAGGCGTTGTCCTTGACCCTTCCTGGTTCGGGATTACCACAGGATCTCCTGCCTGCACCACAGCTACTACTGAATTTGTCGTTCCGAGATCTATTCCAACTGCTTTCCCCATAACTAAGATCCCTCCTCTATAGATATATTTTTCTGTATTATGATTCTTTCTTTCTCTGTATCTTCTTCCAGTTCTTCAGTCCCTGTTTCAGAGTTTTTTTTTGATACTGAGACGAGAGACGGACGCAGCACCTTATCCTTCAGCATATATCCCTTCCGGAACTCTTCAACGACCGTCTTTTCTTCAACGTCGTTTTTTTCAACCTGTGACATCGCATGATGCACTGCCGGGTCAAACGGCTTTCCTTCGGCTTCAATCGGACGCAGTCCGAACTTCTCGAGGGTTTTGAGGAGTTCCCTATGGGTAATTTCCACCCCCTGAACAAGGCCGGAAGCGACATCGTTGGAGGCATGCTTGAGCGCCATCTCAAGGTTATCAATGGCGGGCAGAAGTTCAAAAAGCAGGCTTTCATTGCCGTACTTGACCAGTTCCTCTTTATCTCTGGCTACCCGCTTCTTGTAATTATCAAACTCCGCATACAGCCTGAGATACTTCTGGTTCGCCTCCTGCTCTTCATCTCCGGACGTCTGCCCGGAGACTTCATCCTCGCTTTTTTCTGCATCTTCGCTGAATATCTGACCGTCTCCCATCTGTTGCTCCTGCATGATCCGCACCTACCTTCCCGCAAGCATCCTTGTGATGAATTTAGCCGTATTTTCAACGATATAAATCGCCTTCGCATAGTCCATCCGTGTCGGGCCGATGATTCCGACAACTCCGATCGGCTTGTCTCCTTCCCTGCACGGAGAAGCAACCACGCTCAGTTTCTTCAGATCATCCATCGAATTCTCGGAGCCGATGATAACCTGCACACCTTCGGACTCAGAGAGCTTGTCAAGCAGGTTCATGATTGTATGTTTGTCCTCAATCGCCCTTGACAGTTCGCGTATCTTATCAAGATCGGCGAAATCAGGCAATTCAAGCACTTCAGAGAGCCCTGAGATAAAAAGCTCGTTCAGGGGAAAATACACGGCGTCCTGGCATATCTTCATTGCCCTTGAGATGAGCCTGTCACACCTGATCTTCTCTTTTGACATTTCCCTGACGATTTTAATCCTGATTTCGTCAAATGTCATACCGGAAAACTCTGTATTCAGATACCCTGAAATTCTGTTCAGGTCTTTCTGGGAAATCTCAGGGTCAATCGATACGATCTTGTTCTTCACAAGACCTTCATCCGTAAAAAGGACCGCTGCAACCTTATCGGCCTGGTATTTGAGAAGGTTTATCTTCCGCAGTGTCGACATGTCAGGTGTCGGAGACATCGCAATCCCGAGATAATGAGACAACTGCGACAGGTTCTTCGTAGTCGCGTTCAGAAATATGTCGATATCATTTTTTAATGTCTCAAGTTTTCTGTAAAGTCCCTGAAGCATCTCGATATCCACATGAATGCGCCCTTCTTCTGCCAGAGAATCTACGTAGAGCCGGTAGCCAAGATCGGTCGGAACCCTTCCGGCAGAAGTATGTGGCTGCCTGAGGAACCCCATCTCTTCAAGGTCAGACATGATATTCCTGATCGTTGCAGGAGAAAGGCCAAAGGCATACCTCTTCGTCACAACCCTCGAGCCCACCGGGTCAGGAAAATTGATGTAACTCTGGACAACTGCGTAAAGGACTTTTTTGCTTCTTTCGCTGAGCATTTGACTTTTTAGCACTCTCGATGGTTAAGTGCTAATAATTTAACAATTAACCGACCAGCGTGTCAAGTACGGCTGATCATGTGCTGAACTTCTGCAGTTCGTGAAGAAGAACCCGGGCATCATTGCTGAGCGCACTGATACTCCGGTCCATTTCTGAGGCTGAATTGATGAGGTCAGCGGTAGTCATTCGTATCTTTTCCATATTCTTGACAATCTCGGTGCTCTTTTGGTTCTGGTTGTGTATGGAAGAAGTAATCTGTCCGGCCTGCTCGGAGACATTTTCATATACCGTCAACATCTGTTTATTGCTCTGAAACTGTTCCTGCGTAGATTTCTTGATCTGCTCGGACCCTTCTGCAACACTTTCGGCTGCCTCTATGATGAGGCTGTTTCCCCTGTTCTGATCCTTTATTGACCGGGATATATGTTCAATTTGCTCGGTGATCTGCCTGATGGAATCCGTGATATGCCCGATAACTTTCACTTCCTCTGTGGTAGCCAACTGTATGGATTTGGACATCTCGGTCGATACGTTTGAACTTGCCAGTATGCTGGAGAAGGCATCTTTTACCCTGCTGACAAGCTGTACACCGGTATCGACCGTTGCTATGCCTTTTCCTGTCATCTCAACGCTCGCCCTTGTTTCAGCCTGCACCCCGGCAATAAGGGCTGCAATCTCCCTGGTTGCCAAGGATGTCCTGTCGGCCAGCCTCTTGTTTTCCTCTGCTATTACCGCAAATGCCTTCCCTTGTTCCCCGGCCTGTGCCGCGAGTATTGAAGCATTCAGGGAGAGCAGGTTCGTCTGTTGTGCCAGTTCGTCAATGACATGCACTATACTCCCGATCTCCTCAGATCTCTGTTCGAGCAGATGTATCTTCTCTGAGAGTGCATTGACACTGTCCCGGATATCTTCCATCCCCCTTATCGCCTCGGCAACTGAGGTCAACCCTTTCTCTGACGCTTCACGGGAAACATTTTCTGCGAGCCGGACAGATTTTTCCGCACTTGTCTGTATTTCCCTGACTGTAGCATTGACCTGGTCGAGAGCAGAAACGCTTGACTCAGATGATACAGACAGGATCTCAACGCTTTTGACGGTGTTTTTTACAGCAGCCATCATTTCTTCAATAGATGATGCAGCTTTATGCGATATCTCATTAAAGACCTCCGCGTTATCAGAGACCGCCGAAATGGATGCCGTCATTTCCTCTACTGCGCTTGAAGCCTTTTCCACAGAGTCATAAAGACTTTCAGAGCTCTTGGCTATCGCGGTAACCGACACATTCAGTTCTTCAATATGCATGGCATTCTCCTCTATCGCTGTCTTCTGGAGCTCCGCAACCCGCAAAACGCTTGCCGGGGATTCCGTAATGGTTGCCGTAACCGAAGACACATTTTCTGAGAGATTTTTTATTTTCACAAGCACGTCTCTTAAATTCATTGCCATGCCGTTAATCGCTTCAGAGAGGGATGCGATCTCATCTTTTCCGACTCTTTTCACTGTCTGTGTCAAATCCCCGGACGATATCCTGGCAGCCACCTTTTCCATTTCCATAATCGGACCTGTGATAAACTTCGATACAGAGAAATAGATGACTGCTGAAAATGCCATAAAACTCAATGCAGAAAGACTGACAGCCCAGAGGATAAGGGTATAGAGTTCTTTCTGAATCACCCCTGACTGAATTCCGATTCTGAGTGTTCCTGCCTTTACGGCCTCTGCATCTCTCAGCGGAATGGAAACATCATAGTAATCCCCCCATTTCTGCAGGAGATTACTGTTTGCACTCAGTGCATTCCGCGTCTCGGTGTCCTTAAAGAGTTTCCCGATACTGCCCTCATCATTATGGTACAGTATCCTGCCTTTCTCATCGAGAATCATTGCATATCCGACAGCTCTGTCCTGCACCGCGCGTTTCATTTTTTCGTTGAGCCCCTCGATAGTATCAAGGGAAAGGCCAAGGGAAAGTACTTTCCCGATATCTTCCTTCAGCGCTTCACCGGCAGATGCAACCTTTGAAAGGATTTCCTGTTTGTACCGTGTATGGGCAATGTAAGTCAGGATTGCGGTATTAATAGTAATGGCAAGGAAAAGTATCATGGCAATAAGGAAAAGCGACCTGGTCTGGAGGTTTATTTTCATTTGATGACTCTCGTTGCAGAACTCAGGATATCAAAGGGCATCTTGAGTCCGAGAGAATTTGCTGTTTTGAGATTGACGGTCATCTGTATTTTCTTTGGCCCTGCAACCGGAATTGCAGATGGATTCTCCCCTTTCAGCAGCCTGGAAACCATATCAGCAGCCTCCCTGCCCTGTTCTGCGCTGTCTGCAGTCAGGGTAAGAATAATCCCTTTCTCCTCTCCCCCACCCATCATTGCAGCAGTAGGGACATTCAGTTTTCTCGCCACACTGACAATCTCGTCAACATACATCATGGCCAAACAGCTTGTCGTGACAAATATCGCATCCACATCCTTAATGTGTCCGATGCTTTCAGGGTTCCTGATATTGAACTTAACCGTCTTGAATGAAAATTGTCCGCTTAACCGTTCAATCTCATTCGCCTCGTGGACTGTCTCTTTCTCGGCACTGTTGTATATAACGCCCAGTCTCGTGAAATTATTGATTGTTTTCAGGTTTTTCAAAAGGCCTGCGATCGATATCCTTGCATTGATCCCGGTAACTTTCCTGCCTTTCATGCTCAGGCCATCATGGTCATACACACCTGCAAAAACGACCGGGATTCCGGAAGCCTCTTCAAGCGCCGCCTGAGTTGCAGGAAACCCGTACGCAACAATGATCTTTGTGCCTATCGCAGCAAATTTTCTGGCTGCATTTGCCCATGCCATGGTTTCAGGGGCAGGGGTCTGGACGATGATATCGGCCTTAAGCCCGTTCGCTGAGATCTCGGATGCAAACGTTTTGTGAACAGCCCTGTAATAGGGGCTGTCGCTGCACATAATGACCCCAATCTGAACAGCAAAGCATTCCGTACCTAATCCGGCGAGGAGCATCACAATGACGAATATTCTCACGCCTTTTCGCCAGTTCATTTATTGCCACCTTTTTGTCATATTGAGAAAAACGATATGTGCATCCCCGTCAACGGATGGATTCAGCGCATTGCCTGACCGCTCGTCGTATTTACTGAAAAAATATCTCATGCCGGCTTCCCATCCGTTTTTCAGGTCATAAGTACCTGAGAGAGTATATTCAGTATGCCTGATCTCTGATTCAGAAAAACCGCCAATAGATACGGGATTCACTGCTTCATACACACCGGGAGAGAAGTTCGCCCTGCTTTCCGTGTAGGCAATACCGGCACCGAGTTTTACATAATCCTTCGGGCGGTAGTTAAGATTCGCCGCAACTGTGTGAGCCCTTTCCTCATACCGGGCATGTTCGTCGACTAGCCTCTGCGGTTCACTGTCGATCCCATACACCAGGGCATGCCTGGTCTTATCCTTGAAATATGCATAACTTGTGCTGAGGGAAATATTCTCCGCCAGACTGAAGCCTATCATTCCAAACAGTTTGCCCGCACGCACCTCACGTCCGTTAACGCTGATCTGTCGGTTATCGACCATATAGTAAAGGCGGTCGCGTTTCCCTGCGTATACGTCATATCCAAAATACGTAAAAAGGAAAGGAAGGGGCGTCCAGGATACGGAGACCGTGCCTTTGTCTTTGGAATCAAGGTCGCTGTTATACGCGGGCTCGTCCGTTTGCTCATGCACATATTTTGTCCGGAAAAGAAGGTTCTTCGTAAGTCTTGCCGTAACAGAAACAGATGCGGTATCCTTGACCGTGGTCTCAGGAAGTCCCCATGCTTCCAGATGCTGTCTTTCCGTAATTTTGCGGTCAACCTCTGCATTCAGCGTTACCCCCTTTGCTACCCTGTAACGCACGATTCCGGAAAACCTGTCGGTCCTCGATGAAATCGCATCCTTCACCCTGTACGTATGGGTATTTGCGGGATTGAGAAGATCCGAAACAGTAGTAACCTCCGGATTATCCGCATCGATGTCTTTGTGCCGGTACTTGAAGAAAAACGTCAGCTGTGGCATCGGCATCCAGGTAACATCAGTGCTTCCGAAGAGATAGTCAACGCGGGATTCTGAATATTCATTCTCCCTGCGGTGTTTCGCGAGTGTCAGTGAAGCGACGAGTTTTCCGGTATATGCTGTATGCAATTTCAGCGTATCAGAAGACCCTTTGAGGTCTGGAATCATATTGTGTGCATACACACCTTCTGTCCGTCCCCCTCCCGCACCATACCGCCCATAAAAAACATTGTCTCCTCCGGAACTGAACCGTTTTTCACCATGTGAAACGTCAACCTCCACAGGACCCAAATGGGCATTGAACCCTACGTTGATATCCTTTGTTTCGAGGTCTGCATCTCTTCTTCTGGACACTCTCCGCAAATCATTAAAATAGCCGGACCCCCCGAGAAATCTCTGCTGTCTTTTTCCTTCTTTATCAATAAACTGGCCGTTAATATAGACATGAAAAGGAAAATCCGGGGTCTTAATCCTCAGAAACATCACATTCATTCCCGAGGTAATCCCGAATCTTTCATCGGGACCGTTCTCTGCGGAAAATCTTTCATCAGGTCCGAAATCAGAAAGCCTTATTGCATCGAGGTTATGAAACATCGTCTTATTGATCCACCTCGACAGCACAATGTTTTTATATGAATAACTGATGTCCCAGAAATAATCCTTTCTGTCGAAAAGATCTATTTCAAGATGGAATCTGTGCGGGAAGGGCAATGCCCTGAACTCCCCAAACAGCATCAGCGAGTCAGAGGGATATTCATACTCTGCAGCCCTCCCGGATCCGCTCAGATCGATTATTCTGTACCCGCCTGTTAGAAACAGAAAAGGTCTTATTTCAGGGAATTCGTATACATGGTAAACTTCTTCCTCAGGAAAGACCTCAATCTCATCATCGATGAATACAATCCGGTCACTCTCAGCCGGTTCTTGTTCTTCAGCCATAGTACCTGAGGCAACATCACATATAACCACAAGTGAGAACAGGCAGCATATCAGCAAAATCCGTTTCATTATCCCTCCTATTGAGTAAACCGTCCCCTGCCTGATACAGAGGGGATATTCGTGCCATGCACATTGGCGTGGCAGTCAGTGCACCGTGTGTAGAATGCGCCCTTGGATTCAGTAGTCGAAGGGATACCCGCGGTTCTGACCCTGTGGCCCTCATGGCATTGAAGGCAGAGAAAAGGTTCACTTCTTTTGAGGAGGTTATTGCTGATGCTGCCGTGGCTGGCATGGCAGGAAGTGCAGTCTTCTGTTATGTCGGCGTGCTCATAAAGATACGGTCCTTCTTTTTCTGCATGACATTGCGTACAGGTTTCTTTCACGGTATTCTTCCTCAGGAGATTCTCTGACGTAATACCGTGTGTATCGTGGCAATCTGTGCAGAAGACTTTTCTTTCAGGAACGGGGTGATGGCTCGGAAGTGCAAATTCCGCCTTTTTGTCTTCATGGCACTTGTAACATATATCAAACGTTTCCCTCAGCCGGACTATCAGATCCGGACCGGCATGGATCTTATGACATTCCGAACATGAGACATCATTTACTGCGTGAATGCTTGCGTTCCAGTTATGCAGGTTGAAAGTTGCATTTGCGGTATGGCATTTGAGACACATGAGCGATAGTGCCGGTGGAGGCAGTTCCTTGAGGTTTATAAGTGTTTCATATCTGCATTTCGTCTCTTTCCCCTCTTTCCTGTCCTGTTCAACCCTCTCGGGAGTGATACCTTCAATTGCAAGACTGCCGGGGCCATGACAGGATTCGCAATCCACAATTGGCATACCCGATTTCTTTGACATCTGCGCACCCATGGTGCTCGCCGCAAGGTCCCGCTGTATCTTGTCATGGGTATGACATGCCTTTAGGCAGTTTTCTGTGCCGACATAGTTTGCGTCAAAACGTCCAACGAGCATCTTCTCATACTCTTCCAGTGGCATGATTGGTTTCGAGGTCCTGAGTGTCTCGCATCCCCACAATGCCAGCATGCACCCGAAAAGGAGTAACAGTGTTTCTTTCAGTCGCATTATATTCTCCTCCCCCTTTGATGTATAGTTATAGTTATGGCGACGAATAGACTGCTGCAGGCCTGTCATCACTTGATGAGGGCCTTATGCCGGCCAACGCCCTGCCGGTCAGTGCCTCATATGAATCCCGGAGGAGCTGCACAGCATACCTGAAATTATGGATATACGCCCCCGGTTCTTTTGCGACAAAATCCAGATTGAAGGCTGCTTCGAGCTGGCTCTCTTTCCATATAGTCACCCTGTTGGGATATATCTGCGGAGCAGGCACTTTAAAGAAATAGGGATAGACATGGGGATTATAGTAAATACCTGCGTTTTCCAGTTCCCCGATTAACAGTTCCTTCAAGCCTTCTATCTCATCCTTAATGCTTTCTTTCATGCCGTCTCCGTCCATATCTCTCTCATAGATAAAAAAGGTCCCGAAATCGGTCAGTCCGGGATGACAGCTCTGACAGGCAGCAACATTCATATAGCCGTTGCGGCGCATGTTGAACGAGTGTCCACCCAGGTCCTGGCTTTCCGCAGGCGCCATATGGCACCCGGTACAGAGGGGAAGCTGATGGAGAAGAAGTCCTTTTGAATATGTTCTGGAACTGAATTCATATCCCTTCCGACTGAAGAGCATGGAGGCAGCTGCAGCATAATGGGCATTCACAAATGATATCCCTGTCATCACCTCATCTTTTCCGTCATATGGATCCACCCCTTTCGATTGCATTGTCCTGAAAAGGCTCCAGCCGCTTTCCATTCCCTGGTGACAGACCACACATGAGGCTGAATCCCCGACATCGAGTAGTGCGTCCTGTACGAATGTCGCAGCGTTTCCGCTTGTCAGCACCACGCTGCCCGTTTTCCTCAGACGCTTGTCCTTTGCGGTAGGATACCCTTCCCCATCATGACATGCATTGCAGGTAATAAAATGGGGATATATCTCTTTTGAAGGAGGTATCCATGCCGGGTATTCCGGGTTTGTTGCATCCACATAACTCGCAAATCCTACACCGGAATGGCAGCGAAGACAGGACCCATCGGAAAAATCATAGGCAAAGGAATCGGAGCGCAGATCAGCATGCCCTGATGTACGCCACTTGTTATTTATCGATATATCGCCGTCATGATAGGAATGACATGATGCTGCACATGCGTTTTCTCCTGTCCTGAGAACATACCCCATCCCCTCCGGAGCCCATGCGACCGCAGTATCAAACACATACCCTTCAAGAGGTTTCGTGGATTTCGCATCATAATGGGAATCTGCAGTGTCTTTCCCATGACAGTGAGAGCACTCTGGAACAATTACGACAGGGACAGGTGTGCCGGGACTCCTTCCCTCGCCTCCTCCACAGGCGAAAAAGCACGAAGCAATCAACAACATGCCAAGAATGACGGGCAGGGGACTTTTATACACTCTCATTGCAGCCTCCTTCACGGTTGATAAACTCTTACTTTTCTGCAATTTTTGTGCTAACCCGCATAATTCACAGATACAACTGGCCCATTCTTTCATCATATGGCTGCATGAAATCTGGCGGCAACGGTCATGCTGCGTGAAGACGGGATTATTTGTTACACGTGCAACAACTTTTTTTGCTGATTCGCAGAAAAATCGGACACGAAAAATAATTCTCATTTTTGAGACTGTAATTCTCAAAAATGAGAATTATGAGAATGCTGCATACGAAGGTGTTGCGAGAATAAACTGTTTCTCGGAATTGTCTGCGCAAAAAAACTCTGTCCACACGTGAAACATCCTTGACACAGAAGAACTTTCATTTCAGAGTACATTTCCTTAAATGCATCCTTTCATTCTGCTTTCTTTCATTTGCCGCAAAAACTCAGAACTTTCGCCGTCTTCCCCCTCAGTGGCTGAAGATGAGTATTCTCAAAACATCTTTTTCAGGTATAAAGTTATACAGGCTCCCGTCTCTTCCGAGCTCGAATTCCTTCTTGACCCTGAAGTAGTAGTCACCTTTCGGAATCCGTATTGTACTGACATATTTGCCATCCGGTGTGAACCTGTGCACTTCTGTCTCGGTATCTCCACGAAAATCCATTCGTTCGGTTCTTACAAATTATGTCTCCGTCAGTATCTTCGCCGCAGACCTTAATTGACCGGATGCCTCTCTGTGCAAATGAGAATATGCCCGATATTGATTCGTCCTGCTCCCTTATTCTTAATCGTCCCTCCCGGAACATTCCAATATCACCCGCAGCATCAAGGCTGTACTGCGGCAAATGATCAAGCTTACAAAATATTAGCATTTGCTTCATGAGGTGTCAATAGAGGATATGTACCGTGATTATTCATATCGTAAAACCAGTGATAAGAATAATCATCACAGGTATAATAGAGCGATTTTCGTCTTTTCTTGCGCATGTGACACGCGACTCAAGGTGTTCGCAATGACCTGGTTATCACACGTTTGGGATACTTGTCGCCGGATCAGGGCATATTTTTTCAGAAGGAGCGGAGGATCACGGTGTGTTGCGGCCTTGCGCGCATGGGCAGTTATGAATGGACACTGACATCGCTCCAGATGATGCTCTGGTTTCGTCCATTTTTCTTTGCCTGATATAATGCCTTGTCAGCCCTTTCAATGAATTCCTCCTTTCTTCCGATACCGTCCGGATAGGTTGCTATGCCGATGCTCACGGTCACCGCAAATGATTCTTTCTCTGCGGTGAATTTCGTATTCATAACCGTCTTCCGCAGCCTTTCCGCCATGTTCATCGCTCCCCGTCTGTCAGTACCCAGAAGGATCACCGCAAACTCCTCTCCTCCGTATCGGGCAGGGATATCGATATTTCGTATCGTCTTCCTGATTTTTGCGCCGACTCCCCTCAGCACCGCATCTCCTACAGGATGCCCATAGGCATCGTTGATCTTCTTGAAATAGTCTATATCAATAAGGAGAAGAGAAAGCGGCTCAGAAAATCTCTGGAGGCGACTGAATTCCAGTGACAATCTCTCCTGAAAATGCCTGTGGTTGAAGAGTCCTGTCAGGCCGTCCGTTAACGCCAGTTTCTCGATTTTTGCATGGAATCGTGCATTTGCAATCGAGGTCGATGCCTGATTTCCAAGCACACCGAGCAGCTCGATTTGGTAAGGGGTGAATGCATTGGTTTTCTCTGCAACAAGCACCAGGATTCCCTGAAGTTCTTTTTCGTAAAGCAGCGGCATCGCAAGCACAGATCCCGCCTCACCAGTTTTCAGCGGCATTATCGGAGACCGGCACTCTCTGACATCGGAGAGATGCACGCACTGCCTGTTTTTCACTGCCATGTCAAGCAAGGTCCCTTTCAGACTGAATGTTTTCTTCTCGCCGGGATGAAGTCCCCGCTGGGAAAGCAACTCGAATTCCCCGCCTTTTGCCGCAAAAAAAGCTGCTGCGGAGGGAGCAATCCTGGCTGCACCGTCAATCAGATTCTGTGCAATCACCCCTATATCAAGTGACGACAGCAGCCTGGAACTCTCTTCATTCAGCACCTTCAGTTTTTCGTGGGAACGGTGTATCTGAGGATACACGCGCTCACGCTGAAGCACCCTCATAATCTGTCTTGCAAACATCTGCAGGATATCACTGTCAGCGCTGCTGAATGCATGAAACCGGACACTGTCAGCGGCAATGACGCCGAGGGGAAAATCGCTGTCAATTACGGGGACTGCAACCAGAGAGGAGACCGGCTCCTTCTTGAGATACCCGATATCGAGTTTCTTTTCGAGGATGTCCGCAAATACCAGCGCTTTCTTTTCGGCAAGGCACACATGGATGAGGCCTCTGTCCGACGGGATGATTCCGCCTGAATCATCTGTTGAACATCTCAGCCGCAGCCTTTCTCCGGAACGCAGGAAAAGACTGACAGAATCTGCCACAACAGTGTTTTTTGCCGCTGCAAGCATTTCTCTGATTTCTTCATCAGGCCTGAACATCGTCTCAAGGTAATCAGTAACGATTTTTTCGTCATCGAACGTCTTCGTTGCTGTGCCGTGGACATCATTGCCGGACGCCTTTCTCTCATCAAAGACAGATTCGTCCGTGTCATCCTGGATCATTCTCTTTCTGATCAAAAGGGATACGCTGACCGTCACGGTAAGAAACAGGAAAAATACTATTTGTTCATAAAGGGACGATCCTTTTGCAAGATTCCGTATTTCGAGAAAAGGGAGAAGCGCCAGCAATGAAAGGACGGTTCTCTGCCTGTAGAATGCTGTCAGCGCTGTCATGAAGGGGAAATAGGTCATTTTCAGCCAGAACATAGAAAACAGCTGCTCCATGCCCGCGACAGGCAACGCAAGCGCGAAAAGAAATTCCACGGCCTGCTTTCTCTCCTTTCCGAAAATATGAAGGAGTGCATAGAACGCAATTGTTGCAAGACTGAGGAGAAACCACGGAATTGTTTTTTTGAGAGGAAATTCCAGAAGCAGTCCGAGATAGGTCAGGAAAAGAAGGACAAGAGGGAAAAAAATCCTTATCCGGAAGTTCTGCCTCTTTTTATCTCCTCTTCCCGGTAGAATTTTTTGTACAGTATTTCCCACTCGGGACTTCCCTCAACAATTTTTTTTGAAAACGACTGAAGTTTCATTCTGCTGGCAGCATCAATTTCCTCACCGATTTTCAGTTCAGCGGTAATAACCCTCTTGATCTCGGTGCGGACTTTTCCCTCATCTTCAACAGGCCCGATAAGTGTGCGTTCGAGAAGGCCTTTGAGAAGGATATGACTGATATGCGATATCTTGTCGGCAGAAAGCATCATAATACCAGGTTCCTCTCCCTAATCAGCTTCTGTTTGGTAAGTTCGAAGAGTTTCCGGTAATCAAGGCGGCCTTTCTCGATCTCCTGCGCGTGGCTCTTGAGTATCTCCCGCACTTCATCATTGAGCCTGTCCTCGACGGCAAGTTCCTCAAGGAGGATCTGTTCGGACTCCGAGAGCAGCTTTTCTGCAGGCACAGCAGGACTGATGAGGCCCTTGGCAATGATCGTATCAACTATTTTTTTTGTAAGGAGAGGAACCCAGGTCTTTGGGATCCTCATCCTACTTTTCCGCAAAGGCAAGAAGCGCGATACTCCTTGCCCGCTTGATAGATTCTGAGAGCTCTCTCTGGTGTTTGGCGCAGTTGCCCGTCATCCTTCTGGGGAGGATTTTTCCCCTCTCGGTGAGATAATTCTTGAGGGTCTTGATGTTCTTATAATCGATAAACTCAATCTTTTCTGAACAAAATCTGCAAAACTTTCTTCTCTGGAATCGTTTCTGTTGCAACTTAACTCCTTTCTCTCAACCTTCTCCGGTCGCAGACAAAAAATTTCAATATGTTATTCATAACTATTTAAAATCAAAAAGGCTCCAGATCAGTAACCTCTTCAGGAGGAATCATATCGCTGTCTCCTCCCATAGAGGCATCCTGCCCGCCTCTTCTGGAAAGAAACCTTACGGACGAGGCTATCACTTCGAACTTGCTCTTCTGCTGTCCGTTCGCTTCCCATCTTCTTTCCTGAAGCCTGCCTTCCACGAGCACGGAACTTCCCTTATTGAGATATTTGCTGCATGACTCGGCCTGTTTACCGAAAACGATATTGTCAATGAACATCGTTTCCTGTTTCATGTCATCAGACTGCTTGTATTTGTAGTTTACTGCGAGCCTGAATGAGGCCACAGGCGTTCCCTGCGGTGTATACCGCAATTCCGGGTCTTTTGTCAGGTTCCCTATAAGGATTACCTTGTTGTACACTATGCTTCCCCTTTTTGTTCCTGTGCCGGTTCTGATGCCGGTTCAATTCTTTCGAGACTCTGAACCTGCTTGGTGCCAAGTTTCAGGATCATATATTTGACAACAGTATCAAAGACTTTGTAAAAATCCTCAAGTTTTTTGATGGTTGCAGGCGGCGTCTTGAAAAACAGGAGCGCATATAATCCCTTTTTCTGCTTGTTTATTTCATATGCCAGTTTCCTTCTCCCCCAAACATCGACTTTCAGAACCTCTCCGCCCTGGCTGGCAATGAGATCCTTGATCTTTGTAATGGCAGCATCCGCCTCTTCGTCAGAAATAGCTGCATTCAGGATTACCATATTTTCATATATATTCATCCAATGTGTCTCCTTAAATTTTTTTTGAGAGAAATAATCTCATTTTTATACCATAGCAAATAGAATAAAATCAACCAGATCTCCATGTCAGGACCATCTTTTCTCCGGAAATTGATTTATAATAGCAGATGCTCCTGTTTGCGTCCATCGATGTGGGGTCCAACACTATCCGTCTGCTGATCGGCAGAATTGAAGGCAACAGGGTCATTGATGTTTACGCGGACAGAAAAACGACACGATTGGGCAACAAAGTCGAGCAGACGGGGAAACTGCAGCAGAAGAATATGGACGCCTCCCTGCAGGTGCTCAGGGACTTCGCGTCTGCCATACGGCGTCACGGAGTTATACATACCCGGGCAGTCGCAACAAGCGCGCTCCGTGAGGCTTCGAACTCGGCGCATTTTATCGAATGGGTTCTGGATGCTACAGGGATACCCATCGAGGTGATCCCCGGGGAAAAGGAGGCACAGTTTACCCTCAAGGGTATCCTTTCATCCATCCCGGGTTTTGAAATCTCTCCGCATGAGCCGGAACACAACCCGACACTGATCATCGACATCGGAGGCGGCAGCTCGGAATGGATTCTGTATATCAATAAAAATCATGTGCAGATGGGAAGCCTTCCGGTCGGGGTCATTAAGCTCGCGCAGAAATTCCTTCAGACAGACCCGGTCTCTGATTCCGACATGAAGGCACTTGCCAGCGGAATCACACCGTCCTTAGCCGGTCTCAGGGAAAGGGTCGGGCATCATATCAGCCCGCGCACCCGGTTGATCGGCACTGCCGGAACTTTTACGACTATTGCCTCCATTGACCTCGGCCTCGAAAGCTATGCAAGGCAGAAGGTACATCTGCATACCATGCCTCTGGCAAGGTTAAAGGATATGCAGAAGAGTCTCATCGTGCTTCCGCTGGAAAAAAGAAAAAAGGTAAGAGGCCTTGAGCCCGACCGCGCGGACTTGATTATACCGGGTATACAATTTACAATTAGTATCATGGAATCTTTCGGTTTTCAGCACATCACCATAAGTGATCACGGCCTTCTCGAAGGCGTGATTCTGGATACAAGGGACGGCATTGGAAAAAGTATTTCAGAGACCGGCAAGCCTTAAGAACAAGCCTTTCAGGCACTGCCCCGGATGCGGGCATAGTCTTATCCACAGGCTGATTGCAGAAGCCATAGATGCATTGGGCATAAGGGAAAAAGTAATCGGCATCGCCCCGGTAGGATGCGCCGTTTTTGCCTACGATTATTTCGACTTTGACATGCTGGAAGTCGCTCACGGAAGACCGCCTGCGGCAGCAACAGGCCTCAAGCGAATCCTTCCCGACAGGGTAATCTTTTCTTATCAGGGTGATGGTGATCTTGCCGCGATCGGAACTGCCGAGACAATCCATGCCGCCAACAGGGGAGAAAACATTTCCGTGTTCTTTGTGAATAATGCGACATATGGCATGACCGGAGGTCAGATGGCACCGACCACGCTCCTCGGCCAGAAGACAACCACAACACCATCTGGAAAGAGACGGGAGGACGGATATCCTCTGAAGGTAGCAGAAATCCTTGCGGCAGTTGAGGGGACCTCACTGATTATCAGAACATCTGTTGATTCCCACAAAAATTTGCTTGCCACCAAAAATGCTATCGAAAAGGCATTTATTTACCAGATCGAAGAAAAGGGTTTCAGCCTGATCGAGATTCTCTCGCCATGTCCGGTAGACTGGGAGCTTTCTCCCCCGAACTCACTTAAATGGATACGCGAGGAGATGATTCCGGTCTATCCCCTTGGCACGTTCAAAGACAGATTCAGGGAGGCAGGGTAACTGGAACACAGGATTGTCATCGCAGGATTCGGCGGACAGGGCATACTCTTTTTCGGAAAAATTCTGGCATATGCCGGCATGCTGGAAGGCAGGGAGGTGACCTGGTTCCCTTCATACGGGGCAGAGGTCAGGGGCGGCACCGCAAACTGTACCATTATCATTTCGGATGAGCTTATAGGCTCTCCTGTCATTGCTACCCCTGACATCCTGATTGTAATGAGTGACGCGTCACTGCTCAAATTCATGCCGAAACTCCGGAAAGGCGGTCTTTTTCTGTATGATTCGTCGATGATCAGGGAAACGGATCTAAGGACTGACATCGATATCATGGCGGTTCCGGCTGCCGAAATAGCAAGCAAGGCAGGCAACACGAAATCAACCAACATGGTACTTCTCGGCACATTGATTGCAAAAACCGGCCTGTTCAGCTCAGCATCTATTATGAAGGCCCTCAATAAATCAATGCAGAACAACACCAGACAAAGCATAAAAATCAATAAGGAAGCGATCGGGGAAGGAATAAGGTTTTTTGAAGATAAGAAAAGCAAAGATAGCTGACCTCAACCAGGTACACAGGCTGATCAACGATTTTGCCCGGCGCGAGCAGATGATCCCCAGGTCCCTCAATGAGCTGTATGAAACGGTGAGGGATTTCGTTATCTGCGAGGTTGACGGAAAAGTATGCGGGGTCTGTTCACTTCACATTATGTGGGAAGACCTTGCAGAGATCCGCTCACTTGCTGTCGACAACAAACATCAGAAAAAAGGCATCGGCAGAAATCTCGTGAAACAATGCATTAAGGAAGCAAAGTCACTGGGGATAAAGAAGATCTTCGCGCTGACCTATCACCCGGACTTTTTCAGAAAGCTGGGCTTTGACGATATTGATAAGGCACGCCTCCCGCAGAAAATATGGGGAGACTGCCTGCGCTGTCATAAGTTCCCGGAATGTGACGAAAACGCCGTCATCCTTTACCTGTAATTCCTGTACAATTACTCAACCTTTTCGAACGCATCCTTGGCAGCTCCGCATACAGGACACTTCCAGTCGTCAGGGAGTTGCTCGAAGGGTGTTCCCGGCTTTATCCCGCCATCAGGATCTCCATTCTCGGGATCATAGATATATCCGCATACCGTACACTTGTATTTACTCATTTCTTTCCCCTCTCGTGATATTTCTGAAAAAACACGTCCTGTTGCCCGTATGGCAGGCGCCGGGACCGTGCTGGACTACTTTGACCAGGAGCGTATCGGCGTCGCAATCGTAGAGGATTTCCTTGACCTCCTGAACATGGCCCGATGTCTCCCCCTTTTTCCAATATTTTTGCCTGGAACGGGACCAGAAATGCGTATACCCGGTTTCGAAGGTCATCTCAAGGGATTTGCTGTTCATATACGCCAGCATCAGAACTTCTCCATTGTTCACATCCTGGACAATAGCGGGGATTAATCCCTTTTCATCATATTTCAGGTCGGCTATCATTCTCACCTCGCTGTTTTGGTTTACTTGTCAGCGACTACAGCTGACGGACAATGCAGGAAAACAACCAGTACATTTAATCCTAAATCCAGCGATATGCATAGTCATTGTGAGAGCAGTTGCGAGGTAGAGCCGAAGCAAACCAGGAGCAAGATTCCTCACTCCGTTCGGAACAAGCTCCGCAACTTGTCGTATCATCTGAGATTGCCACGTCCCGAATGCTTTCGGGACTCGCAATGACCTGCTTACCAGACTTTTGAGTTATTTATCGCTGAATCTGGGTTAATTATAACTTATATCCTATCTTTCTCAGGAATTCTTTTCTGTGTGCCTTGTCTTCAGGTCTCTCCACTCCTTTCGGAGAAAAACCGTCCACCACTCCGAGCACGCCTTTGCCCTGTGATGTCTCTGCGATAATGACTTCGACCGGGTTTGCAGTTGCACAGAAAATCCGGCACACTTCAGGGCAGTTTTTTATCTGGTTCAGCACATTAATAGGAAATGCATTCCTCATGAGAATGCAAAAGACATGTCCTGCGCCTGTTTCCTGGAGATTTCTGACCGAAACGGTGACAAGATCCTCATCATTGCCTTCGGTTCTGATCAGACAGGGACCGGAAGCTTCGGCAAACGCAATACCGTATCGTGCCTGGGGGACGGAAGTCGCCATGATTTCATAAAGATCTTCGATTGTCTTAATAAAATGTGTCTGACCAAAAACAATATTACACCCCTCGGGGATATCCAGCCTGACTGTCTTTATATCCATGAATTCGCCTCCCTTTTGCCTGCGTTCCTCTTTGCTATGATATAATGAAAATAAATTTTTCGGAAGATGTCAAGCCGTGAATACCTATAAGACAACGGCACAGTGAACGCAAAAGGTCATAATTCACCAGAAAACAACAAGCGCCCCGCAATGGCCGGGCTGCTGCTTTTTTCTGTAGTGTGTTTCGTTGTGCTCTGGAGTTCGGTCTGCACCGGCGCAGATATTGTCGGACCGGAGGTGAGACTGGAAAACAACGAGCTTTATGTGACAGCGAGGCTCGCCCTGAATGAAAAAACCGTGCAGGAATTGCGTAACGGGATAACAAAGGAGTTCATATTCTATATAGACCTTTTCAAGGTCTGGAAGATGTGGCCCGATGAATTCGTCCTTAACAAAACATTTACAAAGACCCTGAAATCCGATCCGGTAAAAACGGAATATGTTGCAATCTCACGCGATGAAAGCACCCAGATCAGGAAAAGATTCAAAACCCTTCAATCAATGATCGAATGGGGGCTTACCATTGACAACCTGAAGCTTGCCAGTATGCGTGATATTGAACCGGCAACATATTTTGTGAGAGTGACGGTTGAATCCAAAATAAGGACGCTTCCGCCTGTAATAGGATATTTCATGATCTTCCTGCCGGAAAATGAATTCAGGATTAAGAAAGACTCTCCGTTCTTCACTTCAGGACAGGCAAGGTGAAAAAACTCCGCTTTCAGGTCGCGCTGGCCGTCGCGGCTTTTCTGGTCGTTGTTGCATTCGTGATTCAGCTGTATTATATGCAATTCGGTATCGTTCCTTTTATGACAAGACTCACCCTTCTCCTGCTCCTGAATCTGACGGTTATCGCATTGCTTGTTCTCATGTTCTTTGTTGCAAAAAGCTTCATTAAATTGTATATCGAGAGGCGACACAGGGTCCTCGGCTATAAATTCAAGACAAAGCTCGTCGTAATCCTCGTCATCCTTACGCTCATTCCCGCCACCATTTTATTCCTCGTGGCCGGTGGCCTCATTACCAACTACATGGACAGATGGTTCGTGCCGCAGATAAAACAACCGCTGGAAAGCTCGATAGAAATTGCAAAATCCGTGTATGAGATTGAACGAAATCGTCTTCTGTTATATGGAAAAGGGCTCCGCGCAGGCAAAGCCGTCAAGGGAGAATATACCGTCACACATCTCTCCAGAATGCCCAGGCATCCGACAGAAACTGTAAAGGCAGCCTTTGAAGGAAAGGAAGGGACTGAGGTCGTATCCGGAAGACAGGGCGATATCATCCGGGCGGTCATCCCTGAATATACGCATGACAAACAGACCGGGGTAATGGTGATTGAATACCTGATCCCCGCAGCAATTACCGAAAATGTCGAGGAAGTAAAAGATGCGTATGAGTATTTCCTTGCCCTGGAAGCGTGGAAATTGCCGATCAAGGTTAATTACCTCCTGATTCTCGGTTTTTTTACCCTGCTGGTCGTCTTCATGGCGCTCTGGGTGGCACTCAGGATATCCAGAGGGATAACAGAACCCATACAGCAGCTTGCGCAGGCAACTGAGCTCGTTGCTGCCGGCAATCTTGATACGGAAATAGACATCAAGCGGGAAGATGAGATCGGGCTGCTGATAAATTCCTTCAATCATATGGTGAGAGAACTGAAAGAAGGCAAGGAAACGCTCCAGTCGGCATACCTTGAATCAGACAGGCGAAGGCTGTTCATGGAAAACATCCTCGATAATATAAACTCCGGGGTCATTCTGCTCGATACAAACGGAGAAGTCCTGATGATAAGCAAGCGTGCATGTGAAATCATCAACATCACGCCGGAACAGGCAATCAACAGGCATTACCGGCACCTCATGTCTCAGATCAATTCGAAGGAACTGCAGAACCTTGTCAGCGGGATAGAAGGCCGGGAATTCAAACCCGTGCAGAAGGAAATAAAAGCGGTCATCGGCGACAAAAAGGCCATACTCCTTGTCTTTATCACAAGCCTGAAGGATGCACAGAACTATATCGGCCTTCTCGTGGTATTCGAGGATCTCACAGAGGTCATAGAGGCACAAAAGGCGCTTACGTGGCAGGATGTCGCAAGGAAAATAGCTCATGAGATAAAAAATCCCCTGACCCCGATAAAACTTTCCACAGAACGCATGATAAAGAAATGGGAGCGGAAAGATACTGACTTTGACGAGGTGTTTCACCGGTCGGCAAAAACAATCGTGAAAGAGGTCGACAGCCTGAAACGGCTTGTTGACGAATTTTCGAGATTCGGCAAGATGCCCGCAATGCATAAGACTCCGATATCATTGGCAGCTATCGTGAACGAAGTGGTCAACCTCTACAGGGACTATAAGGGCATCCTGATGACAGTATCTATTCCTGATGATATGCCGCCGGTCGAACTGGATGGCGAGCAGTTCAGGAGGGTACTGATAAATGTATTTGACAATGCAATTCAGGCCCTCACAAACAGCGGCAGAATCGATGTATCGGTCGGATTCGAAGAATCCCTGAACAGGTCGTATATTGAAATAGCGGACAATGGTCCCGGCATCAGGGACGAGGACAAGGAAAAACTGTTTCTTCCCTATTTCTCGACAAAAAAAACCGGCACCGGCCTCGGCCTTGCAATAGCAAACAGGATAATAAAGGAACACGGAGGGTTCATTCGGGTGAGAGACAATGAACCAGAAGGGACTGTTTTTACCATAGAGATACCCATAAAGGAGAATGTATGAGAGATCTCACAATTTTGGTAATAGATGATGAAGAAGGCATCAGGGAAAGTCTTTCGGACATATTTGCAGATGAAGGATATACTGTATTTTCCGCAAGTACCGGCGAAGAGGGGTTGAAGATACTCAGGGAACAAAGCTCCGATCTTGTGCTGCTCGATGTGTGGCTTCCGGGCATTGACGGCATCCAGACGCTCAAGGAAGTCAAACAGATGCAGCCGTATCTGCCGGTAATCATGATCTCCGGACACGCAAACGTCGAGATTGCTGTCAATGCAACGAGAATGGGCGCATACGATTTTCTTGAAAAGCCCCTTTCCCTTGAACGGGTACTCCTGGTCGCACGGAGGGCACTCGAAAAAAGAGCGCTCGAAATAGAGAACAGGTCACTCAGGCAGGATATCGAGAAAAAATGGCGTCTTATCGGCGATTCCCCGAAGATGAAACATCTCAGGGAGCAGATAGAGATGGCCGCAAGAAGCCACAGCAGGGTTCTGATACTCGGAGAGAGTGGATCGGGCAAGGAAGTGATTGCACACATTCTGCATGAGCACAGTAACAGAGCTGAAAAGCCTTTTGTAGAAATGAACTGTGCTGCCATACCACAGGAGCTCATAGAGAGCGAGCTTTTCGGTCACGAAAAAGGCTCCTTTACGGGGGCATTCGAACGAAAAAAAGGCAAGTTCGAACTTGCCGATGAAGGAACGCTTTTTCTCGATGAGATTGGCGACATGTCCCTTTCGACACAGTCAAAGGTTCTCAGGGTGATCGAGACCCAGGAATTTCAGCGGGTGGGCGGGAGCAGGAATATAAAAGTGGATGTGAGAATCATATCAGCAACAAACAAGAACCTCGTTGAAGAGGTAGGTAAAGGCAATTTCAGGGAGGATCTGCTGTTCAGGCTGAACGTTATCCCTATCAATATTCCTCCTCTCAGGGAGAGAAAGGAAGACATCCCTGCGCTTGTTGATCATTTTATTGAATTTTTCGCATCAGAATACGGCCAGAAACCCAAGAAGATATCTCCCGACGGGCTGAAGATACTCGAATCCTATGCCTGGCCCGGCAATATCAGGGAATTGAGGAATGTGATAGAGAGACTTGTCATCATGACCCCTTCAGCGTCTATTGCAGCAAAAAACATCGCGTTTGGCGGGGGAGTGCGTTCAGACTATTTTTCACTGAACACCCTGAAGGAAGCAAGGGAGTCGTTTGAAAAGGATTTTATCACCAAAAAACTGGAAGAGAACAACTGGAACATTTCAAAAACCGCTGAACTTCTTGAGATCGAACGGAGCAATCTGCACAGGAAAATCAAGGCTTACGACATAAAATCACCCTAAGGGCTCCCTGGTCTCCACGGGATGTTCCTTAAACTGTGAATAGCTTCGAGCAGATTCCATCCCGCATACATATATGCAGCCGGAGGTGACAACATACGGTCGGGAGGTTGCTCACCCGGCCCGGAACCAACAGGATCTTTTGCCTCCTTCAGAAATACAGATCCAGTTCTTATTGTTTCCCCCGCATGAAGACCTGAAGGGGCGGAGCTTTTCCTTCCTTGTCCTGTCCCATATACAAAGTCATATGGGGGAATGGGATCTCGATATTTCGCTCGTCAAACTTCATTTTCAGCCGCCGGTTGAATTCACGGCCGATGCGCCACTGCTTGATCGGCAGCGTGGTTGTGCGTGCCTTAATTACGACAGCAGAGTCTGCAAACTGATCCAGTCCGAGTATCTCTATCGGCTCAAGAATATCGTCTTTATACTCAGGATCGTTTCTGAGTTCCTCATCCACTTCTTTGATGACCCCGATCACTTCGTCCACGTCTTCCCTGTAGGCCACACCGATATCAAAGACATACCGGGAGAAGTCCTTGGTCATGTTCGTCACCACATCGATCTGCCCGTTCGGGACATAGTGGACATTGCCTGCCAGATCACGGAGAATCGTGGTTTTCAGGTTCATCTTTTCTACGAGTCCGCTCTTCCCGGCAATCTGTATAACATCCCCCACACGTATCTGATCCTCAAGAAGAATAAAAAAACCGCTGATTACGTCTTTCACCAAGTTCTGTGCGCCAAAACCGATGGCAAGACCTGCAATACCGGCAGCAGCAAGGAGGGGCCCGATCTCTATCCCGACTTCTTTCATAATCATCATCGTTGCAATGACAAGGATTAGAATGTTCAGAGTGTACCTGACAATGGAGCCGAGTGTCTGTGTCCTTTTCTGCACTTCCAGGTCATCTGTCTGCCTTGTGAGAACCTTAAGAAGACGCGTTGAGATCATCTTCTTCGTTTTCAGTGCAAGAGCAGCCAAAAAAAGTATGAAGACAATTTTCAGCCCGCTTGTCATGAACCATTCACTCAATTTCTGAATATACCCGTCCACATTCATAAGACCTCCCTTATATATTTCCCCTCCGTATACATATTTTATGGCCTTGCCCGATTCTTCACATGCTTTTCTGTTATGACTGAATGAGAAATGCCTTTTTCATCAGGCCAGCGTTCGCGGAAGCAATAATTCTGCTTAAATTATCAGGCAGACGCACAACAAAGCAGCTATATTTTTGCAAGTAACGAGTTCCCTGTCAAGAAGAATTGGGATTCATTGAATTAGATTTTTATATTTTTATATGATATTATTTAAATATTAAGCAGCATAATTCATCCTCACGAATATGATGACAAGGGAATACAATGAGCGTATCGGCTGAAGAGAAAAATAACCGGATTACGGAGAAGGGACTGGCAAGCCTCGAATTCACCATGCAGTGGGAGAGCGTGCATGCTGCCCACACAGACACCTATTTTGCGAGGAAGGTTACCTTCTGGAGGGATATCCTGCCCAAGCAGATCTATCAGATTCTTCTTGGCGCAAGAGATGGCGATATTTTTGAATTCTCTGCAAGAAGCGGGCAGATTGTACAGGAATTTGATCCCGGATATGAATTTCCCATCACCCTAACCCAGTTTGACCGGCAGTATTTTCCTTTGGCTACTATTGAACCCCGGATCGGAAGATTCTATCCGAAAGGGATGCTTAAGGCATTGCCAGGCATTTTCAGGGGAAACGTCTCTCCTTTCAGGTGTGTTGGCATGAAGGATCAGGAAATATTCGTAAACTTCAACCATCCCCTGGCTGCTAAGGACATAAGGCTTACTGTGCTCGTCCGCGACGTAAGGGGCAAGGCAGGTGAACTGGGCGGGTCATGCACCGACTGGATGGATACAATAACAGATGGTCCGGGCATGCAGGCAAGATGGAAGAAGTCTCCTTCCGACTTCTTTTCTGACGACCCTTTCAGGCGGAACAATGAAGACAGTGACAGCGCCTTTTATGAGACCCCCCGTCTTGTTGCACACCTTGATCAACAGGCCGTTTCGGTCATCAGCAGTCTTTACGGATTTTTCCTCAGGAACGGCATGAACGTGCTGGATCTGATGAGCAGCTACATGTCTCATATCCCGGACTATCTCGAACTTGATTTCCTGACCGGCCTTGGTCTCAATGATGAAGAGATGTCACTCAACCCCCGGCTGACCGGCCACGTCGTGCACGATCTGAATATCGTTCAGGATCTTCCGTTTTCCGATAATCTTTTTGACGCCGTTATCTGCACCGTATCCGTTGAGTATCTGACCTCTCCGTTCAGGGTCTTTGAGAGCGTTGCGAGGGTTCTCAAACCAGGAGGCTATTTCATTATTACTTTCTCAAACCGCTGGTTCCCTCCGAAGGTCGTCAGGATATGGACCGAAATCCATGAATTTGAGCGCGTGGGTCTTGTCACTGAATACTTTCTGCGATCAGGAAAATTCAGGAAAATCGGGACATACTCCATGAGAGGACTTCCCCGTCCCGAAGATGACAGGCATTACCCCGGTGTCATGGTTTCAGATCCGGTATTTGCGGTGTGGGGCCAAAAATCCTGAGATATACCCACTGCAATACACGCTCATGCTGAGGGCCACGGACACCGTGCGGGAAGAGCAAGAGATGCGTTGCATTCCTCATTTCCATAAAATATGCGCATAATCCTTCAGAGTGATGAAATTGAGGATTTCCGGAAAAAGATCTGGGAATACTACCGTATCAACGGACGTGATATGCCGTGGAGGCATACCTGCAACCCGTATCATATCCTTGTATCCGAAATCATGCTTCAGCAGACCCAGGTTGAGCGGGTGGCCGGCAAATACCTGCTTTTTCTCTCTGCTTTCCCGGATTTCCCATCTCTTTCCCGCGCACCACTCCGGGCCGTCCTTTCATTGTGGCAGGGACTGGGGTACAACCGCCGTGCGATCGCCTTGCATCACACAGCCAAGGAAGTCACGGACCAATTCAACGGCGTCCTTCCCTCCTCTGCTGATGCGCTCGAAAAACTCCCGGGAATCGGAAAAGCAACAGCCTCAGCGATAGCCGCATTTGCGTTCAATGCTCCTGTGGCATTCATCGAGACAAATATACGACGGGTATTCATTCACTGCTTTCTTTCAGACAGGGATAAAGTGCCGGACAAGGACATACTTCCGCTCGTCGTACAGACTCTCGACCATGCAGATCCCCGCCGGTGGTATTATGCGCTCATGGATTACGGTGCCATGCTGAAAGGCTCGATGCGTAATCCGAATAAAAAAAGTGCGCATTACCGGAAACAGGCAGCTTATCAGGGCTCCATCAGGCAATTAAGAGGTCTGGTGTTGAAGGAATTTCTTGAGGGCACCATTGTGACAGAAACAGCTCTCTCCAGAAAACTCTCGATCCCTTCCGAAACGATACGGAAGATATGCCTGCAGCTTCGCAAAGAGGGATTTCTGAAACTCCACGGGAAACGGTTCTCGATCGTTTGAAATCCGTTATTACGGAACAACCCTGATGATCTTCTCTCTGGAAATTCCGCTGAGCAGTTCCTTAAGGGCTTCTTCGAGACTGGACTGATCCAGAGACTCAAGAGTCACCATGACGGAATATTCGTCACTATCGATAATGGGATACGATCCTATCTTGACATTCCCGTAAATCTTCACGATCCGGTTCAGCACCGGGGCAACCCTGGATTCACTCTCGTTCAGATACACTTTCTTAAGGGATATGAGAGGCTCGTTGAATAACGTCTCGATCGCGAGGAACTTCTTCCGCAGCAATTGCGGTATGCCGGGAAAAATGAATACATTTCTGAATTTGATAAGAGGAAAAGTAAGCGTTCCGTCGCTTATCAGTTCCGCCCCTTCAGGAACCTCTGCCATTTTTACCTGCTCCGGGGTAAGATTCCCCTGCTTTTTGGTGAGAATTTCCTTCAGGTCGTCACTGATCACCGGTTTTACCTTGAATGCCTTTGATATTCCCTCTATTGTCACATCGTCATGTGTCGGACCGATTCCCCCTGAGGTAAAGACAAAATCAAATTTCCTGGAAAAAGCCTTGACCTCTTCAGCTATTTCATCAACCGAGTCAGGGATGATGGTGATACGGTGTAGTTGAATTCCATGAGACCATAACTCCTGCGCCATGAAAAAGGAATTATAGTCCTGCACCTTCCCTGAGAGAATCTCATCGCCTATGATTATTATTCCCGCTGTCTTTCCCATACTATATCCTTCACATTTCTTCCTGTGCAAAAACGCCGGGATGATTCATATGAGGTGAACACTTTCCGTTTCCGGTCAGAATAACCCCTCTGCCACTGGTACATTCTGCCGGTTCTCTGCTATACATACCCTTTATATCCTTCACCAAATGACCTCATTGGGGCGCATCCGTCGTGTTCTTCTGTAGGCTCAGCCGCAGGCTGTACAATGCGGATAGCTGCATCATGGGGGAAATCTGCAAAGAGGTCGCTTTTCTCGCCTGTTTCATTCCCGCTCTTTTCTCATTACGCGTTATAATAACAGAAAAAATACCACACTTCAACGTTCACCACTGTTATTGTCAGGGGGGATTTCTCAAACGCGCCGCAGGAAATAATCGTTCTCCATCCTTGCATCTTCTCCTGTTTTTTAATAAATCCAAAAAAGGTATATACTATGTAAATAAGGCTGAAAATACAGCCTGTAAAGAAAATCCCCTCAATGCCGCTTTGCCTTCGCCTCAGCGGAACGCCGGAATGCGAAGGGGAAAAGGGAAGGCCAAGGTTGCAGGGCATGCAATCTTTTGCAGGACTGTTTTTTTAGCGACACATATACAAACCCGATTTTGACGAAAGGAGGGAGCAAGGATATGGACAGGAGAGAATTCCTGCGGCTTTCAGCACTTTCAGGCTGCGGCCTGATTCTTGGAGAACGTCTGGATTTTATGATTCGCCCTGCCGAAGCATCCGAAAAATATGATCTCGTAGTCGCTCAGGGCACCGGCAAATCGCCGTCTGCTATAACAAAAGCTGCCATCGACGCATTCGGAGGCATCAGGAAATTCATCTCAAAAGGAGATGTCGTTGTGGTAAAACCGAACATGGCCTGGGACCGTCTGCCGGAGCAGGCGGCAAATACCAATCCTGAAGTGGTTGCAACTGTTGTAAAGCTCTGCTTTGAGGCAGGCGCCAAAAAAGTGAAGGTCTTTGACCGGAGCGTCAACGACCCGCGCAGATGCTACAGGCAAAGCGGCATTTCTGATGCCGTCAGCGCACTGGGCGCTGAAGTGAGCCACATTGACGAGAGAAGGTTCAGGGATGTCTCCATTCACGGGCAGGTCCTGAAATCTTGGCCTCTCTACAAGGACATATTTGATGCCGATAAGATCATCAACGTGCCGGTTGCAAAACATCACGGGCTTGCGAAACTGACCATGTCGATGAAGAACTGGATGGGTGTCATGGGGGGACAGCGCGGGAGAATCCACCAGAGAATCGGCGAGAGCCTCGCGGATATCTGTCTTGTTATCAAGCCGACTCTCACCGTCCTTGATGCTGTTCGCATCCTTGTTGCGAACGGACCTCAGGGAGGAGATATCAGGGATGTGAAAAGGCTTGATACCGTCATAGTCGGCGCAGATCAGGTCGCAATCGACTCATACGGAGCAACCCTTTTCGGCATGAAAGGAGGCGACCTCTCATATGTACGGGCCGGAGCTGTTGCAGGCATCGGTACCATGGACCTTGCGAAGCTTAAGATCAAGAACCTGAATGTCTAAAAAGAAGCTGAGGATAATTTCGCAGGGGTTGTTCCTGTTCGTTTTCCTGTTCCTTTTTGTCAGGACCGAATCCAGAGGTGATGATACACTCGGCTATCCTGTCAGGCTCTTTCTCGACTTTGATCCGCTTATCTTCCTGACCACATTCTTTGCTACACATGGCGGGGACATACCTGTGGCATTTTTTCTGTCATTAATCACGGTAATCGTTACCATGCTGCTCGGCAGGATATTCTGCGGCTGGATATGTCCCCTCGGAACTCTTCATAACCTTGCGGGATTGCTGAACAGGAGACATGCGGAAAGGATGCCCGCACACTGGCACAGGATAAAATATTACCTTCTTATCACGCTCCTCGTTTCGTCGGTGCTTACCCTCCAGCTTTCCGGCATCCTGGACCCGATATCGCTTCTCATAAGGTCATTTTCACTGAGCATCTATCCGCTCATCAATTACGCCGTCAGAGGTTTTTTCGATACGGTGTACAGTACCGGGCTGCCCGTGCTGGTTCCCGTATCTGAATCGGTATACGATATCCTGAAGAAAAGCATTCTGTCGTTTTATCAGCCGCATTTTCTACAGGCCTTTTTTCTCAGCGCGATATTCTTCATCATTCTTGGTCTCAACCTGCTCGAGCGGAGGTTCTGGTGCAAGTACCTTTGTCCGCTCGGCGCCCTTCTCGGTCTTCTGTCAAGATACTCTCTCCTGAAACGGGAAGTAAGCGAAGGATGCACCTCATGCGGGCTCTGCGGCACTGCCTGTCAGGGAGGCGCCCTTACCGAACATCCTGCTGACTGGAAAAGCACGGAATGTGTTGCCTGCTTTAACTGTGATGATGTCTGTCCGCAAAATGCGGTACATTTCGGGATCGGGAAAAAGGAAATTGCTCCAATGTCTCTCGGCAGGAGGCAGGTAATGATGTCCGTGTTGTCTGGCATGGTAATTGTGCCGATGGTCAGGTCCTCGCCTTTCGCGAGAAAAGACTATTCCGATCCGGGATTGCTGAGGCCGCCGGGTGCCCTTGCAGAAGAGGATTTCCTGAAGAAATGCGTGAAATGCGGTGAGTGCATGAAGGTGTGTATCACTAACGGTCTTCAGCCGACGCTTCTTGAGGCAGGATTTGAGGGCATATGGTCCCCGAGGCTTATTCCGCGGATGGGATACTGCGAATTCCGCTGTACCTTGTGCGGACAGGTTTGCCCGTCAGGGGCAATTCAGCGGCTTCCTCTCGAAGAAAAGACTCGGATACGGATAGGACTCGCAATGATCGATAAGGGGAGGTGCCTGCCATATGCACACGGAATTCCCTGCATTGTGTGCGAAGAGGTCTGTCCGACCCCGGAAAAGGCGATCTGGTTTGAAGAAGCGCCAGTAAAGACAAGGGATGGGAAAGCACTCATCCTCAAGCAGCCCCGCGTTGATCTCGAACTCTGTATCGGCTGCGGAATATGCGAGACAAAATGTCCTGTCGGCGGCCACGCGGCAATCTATGTGACGAATATCGGCGAGTCAAGGTCAGAGACTAATCAGCTTCTTCTTTCTTAGACGATTTCTGCGTGAACCTCTCCCTGAGCCATCTCATGATGTCATCATATGAAGGAGGAGTTATCAGGAACACTTCGATATCTCTCGGAAACTGCAGCCTGGTCCTGTCCTCATCTTTCAGGATAAGGATCCCGGCCTCTGCCTCCGAAAGGCTGCTCTCCACCTGCTTCATGATGTGATGAAGCCGTTTCTCCGCACACTCCGTGTAGAATTCCAGCACCTTATTGAACACGTCTCGGGTAAAGACGACCCTGAGACAGTTCCCCCAGTCAGTATACGGGCCCAGGATATCCCTGTCTTCAAGTGGGATGAGCGTGCCCCCTTCATCAAGCTTTTTCCTGATGATCGGGGGAATCCTTTCGTTCATCTCGGCAAGGATTTTGAGCGCTTCATCACCGGCTTCGTAGATGAGCTCGCAGAATATCTTCGTCGCCTTTCCTGCTGTTTCGAGCTTCTCGAGCTGTCGGATGACCTCATCCCAGTATCTGTTCACAAGTGCCTTGAAATCATCCGGCGCATCTTCGATCGCATAGATATTCGCAATACAGTAAATCTTCTTTTTGCGGGCAAAATCCTCGACATTCGGCCTGTCAATCTGTCCGAGTTCAACCATATGCAGTCACTCCTTCTGTTTCCTGGTTTTCCCGGAAATTGCCTTTCCTGTCTCTATGACGAAAGAGCAACCCCGGGACGCGTGGTCATTTATTTATTTTTTACCCTCGCGCAACAGTGCGTCAAGCCTCTTCAGGGCATTCTGATTTTCAGGCTCAATAACCAGTGCATTTCTGTATTCCTGTTCAGCCTGATACATCAGTCCCAGCCTTCTGTATAAATCCCCGGATGTTATCCGTATCCCGGCATTCTCAGGAAAAACCTGACCAGCCTGCCGCATGATTTTCAATGCGTCTTCATGGCGGTTCTTCTTCATATAGAAGTTGTACACATTGTAAAAAAACGAAGCTTTTTTCTGCTCTTCATTATTCAGAAACTGCAGGGCGTTCAGATACTCCTCCTCAGCCATGGTATCGTTCCCGGTTTTATGCAGGTAGTCCGCAAAGAGGAGGTGCGGCACCACCCTTTCCGGAAGCGCATTGCGGATATCATTGTCGCTGAGACCGTTCAGCACCATGATGGTAATGTATTCCCTTGTTTTGTGAGGCTCAAGGGATATGGATTTGCGTACCGTCTTTATGCCCTCATCGTTCCTTCCCGCTGCAAAAAGCCATAACGCATACCGCTTATATCTGGCAGGGTTGCTGATGTCATAGTGTATTCCTGCCCGAAGCAATCTTTCCGCCGCATCATTCTCCTTCAGTTCGGACATCACAAGCCCGGTACGCTGCAGATATTCGCTGTTCACAGGATTCAGCCGGAGCGCATTTTTATAATACTGCAACGCAGACTCGCTGTTATGAAGCAGTTTTTCTGCATTTGCTGCGGCATACGGATACCTTGCCTCCAGCGGGTCAGCAAGAGAGGCCCGGTACGCGGTGTCCCTTATCGCAATCAGCTCGCCGGGAGTTTTCACCTCATGCAGTTTTTGATTCCTTATCGAAGAATAATAGGCTTCGCCTGTAATGATGCCAGCGTGAAAGACCAGGCAGACAGTCAATACAAGGAAAACAAGAGCCGTGAGGGTTTTCAGGGGCAATTTTTTCTTTTTCAGATAAGAATCATTCAGCCCGGACCGCATCCGCGTGCTGGCTGCGGAAACAGCCACCCCGGAAAGGAAGAAAAAATAGAGCCCGTTTGCACCGATATGCAGGTTGAAGTCGGTTATGCTGTGCATGAGGATAGAAAGCAATCCAGATACGGCTGCGATGAAAAGATAAATGGAATAGATCTCGCGCCGTCTGAGAAAATTCCTGAATGCTTTATATGTCAGGACAAGAACAAACCAGAGGCAGAGTGCAAAAGCAACAAATCCTCCGTCCGAGAGAATCTCGAGATAATCGTTATGGGCATGATCAGCAACCCTGTCCCCCGTGATTGTCCGGTATTTCGGATAAATATTCACAAAACTTCCGAACCCTGTCCCGAACAGGGGAAAATCTCTGATGATATTCATGCTGTCCTTCCAGATTTCGACTCTCAGTTCCCGAATATCGCCTTCAGGACTTCTCACTTTTTCGAACCGTTCGAATATCGGCTCCCAGCCAAACCATCCGACCGAAAAAGCTATCAGAACAAATATGACAACGATTATGATCCCGCGTTTTCTGTTTGCGCCCTTCGAAATGAACAGTATCCCGAAAAATATCATCGAAATACAGAGACTCACGATACCGCTTCGCGAAAGCGTGAGAAATATTGAGGTGGCTATCAGGACGGACGCAAATCCGAGAAGAAGATAAATATTGGTTCGTTGCAGGTTAAAAAGCTCAGCGATCTTTTCCCGGAGTGACCTGTTTTTGACATGCGGCTTGTAATAAAGGAAAAGGCTGAGTACCAGGGGGAAAATCATCTCCATGAGTCCTGCATAATGGTTCCGGTTGACATAAGGGCCGAATATGC
The DNA here is from genome assembly GCA_040754395.1 of Nitrospirota bacterium. NCBI lineage: Bacteria > Pseudomonadati > Nitrospirota > Nitrospirota bacterium. The sequence goes on from JBFMCL010000003.1 coordinate 91,234, forward strand.
TTCCTCCCTGTCCCAATGATCTGATCCAGTAGATCTTGTTGTTCGAAAGGATATGCTGGAGTATCCCGAAAAGGGCAAGCAAAGCCCCAAAAATGACTATTACGTCTACCACCCGTATAAAATCATCTTTTCTCGCAAGGAGTTGTATGGTCAGCGCATAAAAAGCAATATACGCAGAGAGTCGGAAAAAACTCATCAGGGCTGCCTTTTTGTGTATTGAGAGAGAGAGCCAGGGACTGCCGGCCTGTTCCGCTAGGACCGTTTCGCGGTAAAGGTGGTATGTCTCAGGCGAGATGATTCTGACAAATTCCGGCGGGAGGGGAATGATCTGCAACCCTGCATATGCCAGGAGGCACAGCAGGGGGATAATGCCGGGCATCTCGTAAAGAAAAGGGTCTTTTTTCCTGACATTCCTGAGCAGAAGCAGCAACAGGGCAGCGATGGAAGTGGTCTCCATGATGACCAGTGACCAGAGTTCGACAGCGCCAAAGGCAAGAGGGGAAAAGATCAGAATACACAAAAAAAGTATAGAAATAGTTCTGGTCATTCTCAATTTTTCCAGTAATTATAGCAGGCACGGGGAAAAAAGCAATCAGGGAGAAACTTTATGACTGTTTTGTGTTTTCTGCTTCACTTGCGGGATAGTAATTGTAATACTGGTAATAGTACTGATCGCTCTTTTTTACGTCAAATCCGTTGATTACTATTCCGAGGACGCGGGTTTCGATATCGGTCTCACGTCTTCCTTTCAGGAATTTCAGGCCCCTGTCAACGATATCGTATGTTGTTTTGCCCGCCTTTGTCACAATGATTGTCCCGTCAAGTATCTTGCTCAGAATCAGGCTGTCGGTTACTGTCATGAGGGGTGGGGAATCCCAGACTATCACGTCGAACCTTTCGTTCAGCAGACTTATCAGTTCACTCATCCTGCCCGACCCGAGGAGTTCCGAGGGATTGGGAGGAACCGGACCGGACGGGATAACCGTAAGGTTTGTGAGCGGCCTTTTATATACTGTCTCGATATCAGTGGTAGCCCCCGCCAGATAGGTGCTCAAGCCGCTCAGGTTATTGAGCCTGAATACCGTATGGATCCGCGGCTTCCTGAGGTCACCATCTATGAGCATCACCGAATATCCTGATCTTGCGATGGTAATCGCCAGGTTCACTGAAGTTACTGTTTTGCCCTCATTCGGCCCCATGCTGGTGATCTGGATATTCTGCGGCGGTCTTGTTGCGGAGGACAGCATGATAGCCGTCCTGATCGTCTTGTAGCTTTCAGCATGCACAGACTGCGGTTCCTTGAGAATAATATCCTCGATATTCTCGTCCTTAGTGTCAAGCAGTGGCACAACGCCAAGGACCGGTACTCCCAGTCGTGCTTCAGCATCTTCAGGCGCTTTGACGGTGTTGTCAAGATATTCGATGAAGAAGGCAAGACCGATACCGCCAAAAAGACCGACAATTATCCCGAGCAGGATATTCAGGGATTTTCTCGGCTTCACCGGAGAAGAAGGCTTTTCAGCTTTTTCGACCACCCAAACATTCACGCTCTGGATCTCTTCCGTAACGCTCTGTTCTTTCATCCTTTTGATGAGCGCGTCATAGAGCTGCCTGTTCGTATCAACCTCCCTTGACAACACGCCGTACTGGATGAATTTCTCATTGAGATCCATCGCTTCTGCCTTGGTACCGGAAAACATTCTCCGGAGACTTGATTCATTTGACCTTGCAAGATCGTATTCTGTTTTAATCGACCCGATTACCCTTCTGGTCTCCTGATCCCTTTTTTGCTGGAGAACCCTCAGTTCTTCCTCTGCCTTTATCATCGAAGGATGCTTCTTCCCGAACTTCTTTGACAGTTCCTCGATATTCTGTTCCGCCTTCAGGATCTGACTTCTCAGGGACTGAATGGTCGGCTCCGATGAGACAGCAGGAATAGTCTCGGCATCACGCAAGTTGCCGGACAGTCCGGTAACCTTGTTATAGAGCGCTTCCAGCTCCTTCCGTTTTGTCTCCGCCCTGACCAGCTGGGTATTCAGCTCGCTGAGTTTCTCAGGCGTCAGGGCAACCTTGTCCTGCAGGGTGACGATATTATTGGCCCTCATATATTCCTGGAGCGCCTTTTCCGACTTTTCGAGCTTTGCCTTTTCCTCTTCCGCCTTCTTCGTCATCCACTCTATGGAATACCGGGAAGAAGTCATCCTCATTTCCAGTATTTCCTCTATGTAAGCCCTCGCAACAGAATTGGCGATCAGGGCGGCGAAATCAGGATTCGTCGACATGAAGCTGAGATTGACAATCTTGCTGTTCTTAATGGGGCTCACAATGATGCTGCCGCTTACTATGTCAGCAAGAATATCCGCTTTCGATCTCCCCCCGTCCGGGGTAATTTTCTCCCCTTTGAAATACGATTCATAGGTGCTCTCAAGCGAAAGCATCCTGACAACCTTTTGTGCAACAGAAGTACTTTTTATGAGCTGATACTGGGTCTCATAGAATTCCGGGTCATAGGGGGAATAATACGGATACATCATGGTCAGGTTGTAGGGTTCCACCCTCTCAATAAGCACTTTTGTGGATGCCTGATAAACCGGTGTTGTAGAGAACGTGCCTATCAGGACAATGATAAATACGATCGTAAAGAAGGTATAGACAGTATACCTCCTTTTATAGATAATCTTCAGGTAGTCCCGTAAATGTATCTCTCTCTCGTCCATATGCTAAAAGAAACTTTCCGGCACGACAATTACGTCATCGGGCAAGACGGGTTCATCCATATGCGCTTTCTCGATAACTTTCTCCTTCCCGTACACCTTTCTGATAATCTTTACCCTGCCTTTCGACGCCTTGTCGGAAAAGCCGCCTCCCATGGTAATGGCTTTTATGACGGTCGTGCCCTCTTCATATTTGTATGCATCAGGTTTTTTCACTTCGCCGGTGACATAGAACACCCCCGCCTTTGATATGTAAACACTGTCTCCATCGACAATCAGGATGTCAAGCGAGGTGTCTCCTTTTTCGATGATGCCATTCAGGTCAATATTGATAATGGTTTCCTGCTTGTCTGAGGCATCTGCTTTCCTTTTGATGATTGCCTTGTCCCCTGCATCCTTTGTCAGGCCCCCTGCCTCAGAGAGAAGTGCGAGGAATGTCGTCTGCCCGGGAAGGACATAAAGGCCCGGCTTCTTTACTTCTCCCATGATGAATGCTTTTTTGCTTCTGAATTCCTGGATGAAAATATTTACCTGCGGGTTAACCACATACCCGTCGGCAAGGCAGGCCGCAATTTTCCGGGTAATCTCCTGCAGCGTCTGTCCCTTGACTTCAATCTGGCCGATAAGGGGAAACACAATTACTCCGTCTCCGCTCACCCTTGAGGTAGTAGTCAGGTCTTCATGGTCATAGACAGTTATTTTCAGCACATCTCCTTCACCGACAACATAATCCTGGGCATACAATAATGGGACTGCACAGAAGAGAAGTGCAACTGTGAACAATGAAACAATCACTCTCATACCTTAATTATATTATAAATGCGGGGGAATGTTAAATGTGTCAAGCGGAGTTTGTTATGCAATAGCGGCAATTACAGAGATCCTATTATTCTCATGAATATGGTGTTGCTGACATAGTCGAAATCAGAGAAGCTGGAATCCCTCTGGCTGTATATATAACCAAGATCTAATTCCAGCCATTCCCTGAACTTATACTGAAGCGCAAAGGCTCCAAAATAGTAATCATCATCCAGTGTCCCTGTGATGCCGTCATGCCTAATGTCTCCCTTATATTTATCGTTCCGGTAGGAGAATTTGGCATCAGCGGTAATCTTTCCGGTTATCCTCTGCAGGTACTCGACCTCGACCGCATTGGAAAACACAAAATCGGTCCCGGAGATATTTGTTTCATTTGTTCTCCGGGATGCCTTCAGGATCAGGGATGTCTTCGGGGTAAATTTATGGTCAATCTGTGCCTCAAGGATAAAATCTTTGCTCGTCGGTATGTCTGAACCGGTAAAGTCCTTCACCCCATAGCCTGCCTTCATGTTCCCCTTCGACTTTGCGGTAATATCCCATTCAATACCACCGAAGTAATGGTGTTCCCGGCTGTCGTATGCAGAGTCTGAGCGGTATCTGACATCAAGGAATTCATATTCAACAAACAGCGCTGTTTTGGGACGGAACTTGTAGAAGATATATCCTGAGAATGCATTGTCATCACGGTCCCTGAAGTCGTTTCTTGAAGCGGCATAGTTCACCAGAAAATTGGTATAATCCACCCTGAACTTCAGCCGCTCAGTAGCTTCATAGGTGACTATTGCATTGGCAAGGTTCGAATGATATTTATCCAGTTTTGAAGAGATGCCTGTTCCCCTGATATCGTGCGAAGCGATAAACTGGTCGACCAGCTCTATCGAAAGCCCTCCCCTCAGATTATACTGGAGAAGTCCCTCTGCCTTATGGTTGACGGTATTCTCAGAGGAATATTTCGAAAACAGCTCGATATCCGCATTGTAATATAAGTACGTCTGATAGCGCCTGAAGGTTTCCGGGCTGAACCTGCTCAGGCTGAATCCGCCCGGTGACAAATTGGACGTATCTATATGCAATAATTTTTCGTATACATGGGGTACCGTCAGCCATATGCCGGGCGAGATAACAGTAATGAAATCGCTCTTTTTGTCCCTATTGCCGAAAAACACATTGTCAGTATAATATTCGGTTACAGAAAGAAACGGATGGATGTAACCTCCCCGTCTGCCGAGCACCTCTTCGGTAGGTCTGCCCTTTACCGTACCGATAGGCTCAGCTTCAACTGCAAGTCTTCCTGCCGGAATCTCATGGCTTGTCCCGGCAGGAGGCGAACCTTCTTCTGCTGGACCTGCGAGTTCTTTCACGAGCATTGTTTCGGCGGAAGGCTGCTTGCCGATGGATAGTTGTTGATGAGGAATATCGGACTGTGTTTCCGAAGCAGATCCAGAATCTCCTGACCGGCCTTCTTCAGTTGAAAAGTTTTCATCTGTTACTGCTGGTTCAACCGGAGGCGGGGTTTGGGACGGGATTACGGTACGGTCAGCACCAGCGGAAACGACCGATTTCTCTGTCACTGCACGGTATTCCGCGTAAACTGAAAAAACCATAAGATTATTGCTGCCCATCTTGCTTTGAACCGTTGTCGCATATCCCTGCGCTTCTAATTCTTCTGAATATTTTTTCGCTTCGCCTTCATCCTGAAAAAACTTCAGTAATGCAACCGGTTTCTGTGATGTATCGTCCGGAACATCTCCAGAGAATTGTTCGGCACCTGGCTGTTCTCCTCTGGCCTGATCCGCTTCATTAATACGCGCTGTTTCCTGATACGATTCCTGCGTTACCTGGTCCCGCATTCCCGCGTCTTCCGGCAATTTATCGTCTTTCCTGACAAAAACCCGGTAGAGTATCTTCTTGTTTTTTGCGGTGTCTTTCCTGAGAAATGCCTCTTTCCCCTGTTGCGTGAGTGCCTTGACGACTTTTTGCGCATTCTTCTGGATACTGAAGGCACCTATCTGCTCGAGAGAGGCAGAGGTACCTTTTCCGTCATTCTCCTGCAATGAGAAAGGGGCTGTTTTTTCTTCAGAATAGAGTGTTCCGGGATCGAGAAATGCACATAGTATGAGGAGGACAATCCATGTTTGCATCATTTTTAGGTTATTTCGTTTTCTGTACACAGCAAACTTTTTATACAAAAGAATATAAAAAGTTTGCTTTAAAGTCAAGAAAAATGTTTTATTGCATAGATATTACAGCTTTTTCTGAAACTAATGCTTCGACTTTTTGCTCCCTCCCTGCTATACTTTTTTCAGGAGGTGCGCCATGCGGTACATTTACTACATCATTATAATATTCCTTGGATTATCAGCAGTGATCGGATACGAACTGAGGAGCAGGGATAAAGTATCAAAAGATGCCGCCATCATTATCAACGACAGAACCATACCCGTTGAAGAATTCAACCGTCTTTACTCCACAAAACCGCCTGACATGAGGGAGAAAAGTGATTTCATCAACTCCCTGATCACAAAAGAACTCCTTTTGCAGGAATCGAGGAAAACAGGGATAGACAGGGAAGAATCCTTCAGGAGGTCAATACAGAACTACTACGAGCAGTCCCTGATAAAACTGCTCATCGACAGGAAATTCGCCACTATGCACATTGAACTCGATGAGAATGAATTCAACAGATATATGTCCCATATCAACAGGAGACTGCATGTAACGATCTTCACGTTCAAAACTCTGGAAGAGGCCAGACGGGGGGGTTACAGAGAAGAGGAACGAAAAACCATCTCCTTTGGTGACCTTGCCAAAGACATGCGGGAACATCTTACCGAACTCAGGGAGGGAGAAACCTCCGAACCGGTAAAGATGGGAGATTCATACGTTGCAGTAAGGCTTGACAGGGCAGAAATCATCCCCGGAGAAATGCCGTCGGACACCGAGCGGGAGATGATCAGGAAGATGTTGCTTAATGAGAAGAAAGAGAAGGCGATAAACGACTGGATCGCTGACCTCAGAAACAGGGCGTCGGTAAAAATACTGATAAACGAGGGGGAACAGGGGGAGAAATGAAAAGAACATGGAGGAGGAGAAACTACTTTATAAAAAAAGAACTTCAGGGGAAATACATCTTCAGTTTTTTCATCTTCGTAGTTCTCGGCGGCATTATCTTTACGCTGATCTTCAGCATGCTTTCTGCCAACACGCTGACGATTGTGTATGATAATTACAGCCTCCAGATAGGCAAAACACCCTTAATCCTCCTGAAAGAGATTCTCAGCGCGCACTGGATATTCATCATTACAGCCGGCCTGGGTGTTGTTATTGTCTCGATGTTCCTTACCCACCGTTTTGCCGGCCCGATGTACCGGTTCGAAAAATCCCTGGAGGAAATGAACGCCGGAAATCTGAATTTTCACATCAGGTTGAGGAAAAAGGATGAGGGAAAGGAACTGGCCGCAATGATAAACCGGCTGATCGACACGCTTTCTGCAAATATCAATGAAATACGCCATTTGACGGGCGAGATTGAACGTTCCGCTTCAGAAGCATCACAAGCTCTCAGCAGGAGTGAACAGTGCAGGGAAGCAACAGCCGAAATAGACAAGGTGCGGGATTCGGCAAAAAGGATCAGGGACATACTATCCCATTTCACAACAAAGAATAATGCATAGGTATGCAGGCAATCCTTTTAAAGGTATTTCTTGTCTGCGTTATTGTCCTGCTGACATCCTCAGGAGCATCGGGCACTGAACTGAAGTCGCGGTTCACGACCGTTGTCTACGAGAATGAAGAACAGTTAAGAAGATTCAATAAGGAAATCTATCTCGGAAGCCTCTCCTATCTTCTCAGAAATAAAAAAAGCATTACCGTTGGTGAAGAAGTCAAAAATAAGCTGGATATCCTTGTCGAGAGGGTGGAATCAATCCTCGAGATGTTTCCGCAGGAAGTCAGATTCACAGTGATGCTTCTTTCCTCGGATAAGGACGTGCAGAAGATATACAGGGCAAAATTCGGAAAAGACGTTGAATATATCGCGTTCTATTCCCCAAAGGACAGAACGATATTCGTTTCAGTAAGAGATGTGGATACCGGCATCCTCGCGCATGAAATTGCACATGTTATCATAGATTTGTACTATGGAATATCGACTCCCACAAAGATCCATGAAGTGCTTGCGCAGTATGTCGAAAAACACCTCATGGATTAGGGAATGAAGAACCCTTTCCAACGGCCAGATACCTTCTCAGTATTACTTACGGAGCTGACGGGCTTGCAGGACTCAGAGTTCCGCCTCCTGGTGCACCGCCGGGCAGACCGATCTCAACAGGAGTAAGACCTCCAGCCAACGCAGGACTGTATCCAAGCCCTGTTTCGAGAATCTCTGCCACAGCCCCCGGATCTATTCCGGCCTCTATGGCACAGCGCGAGCAGACATCAGAAGTTGTGCCCGCCTCCAGTGCACCGGTAATGATCTGTTCAAGGCTGCCTTCTGCCTCAATCCCGCATTTGACCACCAAACATGCATCATGGCCCATCAGAATGCAGGTCTTCACCACTTCCTTCGTATTCAGACCTTCGGAGATCGCATTCTTTACCACCTTGCAGATGTCCTTGTTTTCATTAAATTTCCTGGCAAGGACATCCCTCAGCGTTTCTTCGGCACCGAGAGATCCTGCGTAAAAGGTGGAAAGCGCCAGCATGACAGCCGCAAGAAATGTTATTGTTGTTCTTATCTTCATTTTGCCTCCTGCTTTTGTTATATCAGAATAAAAAAGACTATGTCAAAAAAATATTTGCAAAAAGCATACCCGAAACCGGACACCTCCATTTGCCAGATAATTTCCATGAGTATTGAATTAATATTATTTTTAAATAACTTATATTATTGCTGCAACTAAGTTCTCCATAACCGTCTGACTGCAGACAATACAGGACAAAAAATCGTCAGCATGCCGCCGTAAAATGTCATTACGGAGTCCCCGGGGTCAGGACACAGACAACTCCACATCTTTCTGCGTTTTTGATGTATGATAGAAAGCAGACAATGCTCAAAAAATTGACGACATTGACACTGGTTTTTTGCGTTCTGGCAGTTGCTGACTTCTCTTATGCAGGGAAAGTTAAGGTGATCACAAGCATCGCACCCCTTGCTGACTTTGCGAGGCAGGTCGGACAAGAACGGGCAGAGGTAATACTGCTGCTTCCCCCGGGTGCAAGTCCCCATGTATATGAACCCACTCCAAAGACACTGCGCTATGCTGCCGAGGCCCGTATTTTCATCAAGATCGGGGCCGGCCTGGAGTTCTGGGCTGAAAAAATAATAAAGTCGGTGGAGAACAAAAAAATCATCATCGTTGATTCCTCTTCCGGTGTTCAGCTGATAGGATCATATGATACCGCACATCGTCACGGTTCCTCAGGCAATGATCCCCATATCTGGCTTGACCCGCAGATCGCGATGGATATTATCAGAAAAATCGAGGAGGCATTCATCCGCGCAGACCCCACCGGTGCTGAGTACTACAGAAAGAATGCGGCGATATATCGGGAGGCTCTTTCCAGACTCGATAGAGAGATATCTGCACGGGTCGGAGCTTTCAGGACAAAAGAATATGTCACATTCCATCCGGCCTGGAACTATTTCTCGCGGAGATACGGCCTCAGGGTAGCAGGAGTTATCGAGGAGGCTCCGGGAAAGGAGCCGGGTCCGAAACATATCGCCCATATTATCAAAGAAATCAGACGCATAGGGAGCAAAGTGGTATTTGTCGAACCTCAGTTTAATCCCAAGATCGCAAAGGTAATCGCAAAAGACAGCGGAGCAAAAACTCTGTATCTCGATCCAATCGGAGGCCAGTTGGGCAGGGAGACGTACATTGATATGATGAGATATAATATTGCGGTCATGGAAAGTGTCATGAAATAATTGAAAAGGATGTGCATATTCCTTCCTTTTTCCCCATGCGAAAAGAAAGGTTTGCACAGGTCCTCTGTAGATAATTACCAGACAGTAACAAAGGCATCTCCTGAATTCCCGGATTCAGGCCCCTGAAGAGTGTTGATGAAATCTGTCGATATACAGAATCTTACGGTAAAAATGAATGGCCGTGAAGTCCTTTCCGGGATCAACCTCTCCCTGAATGAAGGCATTTTTCTCGGGATTGTCGGTCCGAACGGCGGTGGCAAGACCACGCTTCTCAGAGCAATCCTTGGCTTGATAAAGCCGATATCCGGGATGATTCTTATCTTCGGCAGAAGTCCGGAAGACGTACTGAAAAACAACGGCAGCATGTTCGGGTATCTTCCCCAGATTTCCAAGACATCTCCTGACTTTCCCATCAGAACTGTCGATCTGGTCATGATGGGGAGATACAGCAGGGTCGGCATGCTGCGGTGGCCCCGGGAAGCGGACAGGAGGAAAGCGCTGGAATACATGTCGATGATGGGGATTGAGGACCTGCAGCATGTGCCGTTCGGCGAACTCTCCGGCGGACAGCAGCAACGGGCTTCAATCGCACGCGCACTTGCGGGCGAACCGAGGATTCTGGTCATGGATGAACCGAATACCGGTATCGATGTCATCGGTCAGGGAGACTTTTACCATCTCCTGAAAGGTCTCCAGAAAAAATTCAACCTCACCATCCTCATGGCATCACATGACATAGGTACCATCCCGGCATATATTGACGAAATCGCATGCCTCAATTACACGTTCCACTATCAGGGGAACCCCATCGGAGCCCTCAATGAGACAGTCCTTACCTCCCTGTACGGCAAGAACGTTGACCTCCTCCAGCATACGGACATCTGCGAGAAGTGCGAACGGCTGCGGAGGGCGTAAGAAGGCGATGGTCGAATTTCTCAGTTCATCCTTCATGCAGAAAGCCCTCTTCACAGGGGTCATCGTCAGTCTGCTGTCAGGCATTGTGTCAGTCTTCGTCGTCCTCCGCAAGATGTCGTTCATCGGCGCGGGCATCTCCCATGCCGCGTTCGGCGGAGTGGCGGTTGGGTTCTTTACAGGCATCAATCCCCTCATTACCGCAATCGGGTATGCTATTGCAGTCGCCCTCGGCATCGAATTTGTCAGCAGACGGGGGAAGGTATCGGAGGACGCCTCAATCGGGATATTCTTTGCGAGCTCGATGGCTCTCGGAATCGTGCTGATCAGTCTCTCAAAAGAGTATACCGTCGACCTCTTTGGCTATCTTTTCGGAAGCATACTCGCAATTACCGCAGACGAGGTAATCCTCTCCTCGGTGATTGCCGTGCTTGTTGTCGGTGTTATCCTGCTGTTTCTTAAAGAATTGTATATGACAACATATAATGAGGAGATTGCCCGCGTGAGCGGCATCCCGGTAAGGGCTGTCAATACTCTTTTTCTGGTGTTTCTTTCGGTCTCGATCGTCGTGACCATGAAAATCGTGGGCATTATTCTCGTCTCAGCGCTGCTTGTCATCCCGGGAGCGACGGCTCAGCTGTTTGCAAAGAACCTGTATTTCATGATGATGCTGTCGTGCGGAGTAGCAGTCTTTTCAACAGTGCTGGGCCTTTTTCTTTCCTATCAGTTCGATATGGCCCCCGGCGGCAGTATTGTGCTGACAGCTACGGCAGTCTTCATGTGCGCGCTGCTCATCAAGAGAAAGCGGTAAGATTTTCTGATATATGGGGGAGCCCCTCTATCGCGCGAACCTATCACCCCGTGACATGTTGCCATACAAGAACTGCGGCGTTTTCCACATTGCAATTTTTACGGCAGGCAATCACGCCCGATGATGAAAAAGGTCACTCTCCGGATTTCCTTAGGGGATGACCTTATTCAGCGGATATTCGACAATGCCTGACGCACCTGCCATCTTCAGCTTCGGGATGAGTTCACGGACAAGTTTCTCGTTGATCATTACCTCGAGTGCATACCATCCCTCATCAGACAATGCTGATATGGTAGGAGAATGCATAGCGGAAAGAAGGCTCATCACTCTTTTCAGGGATTTTGCGGGCACATTCATTTTGAGCCCGACTTTTTCCTCGGCAGCGAGTGCGCCTTTCAGCAGCAGAACGATATTCTCCATCTTCTGCTGTTTCCACTTGTCCTGCCAGGCCTTTCTGTTGGAGATAAACCGCGTGCTTGACTGAAGGATGGTATCGATGATTCTGAGGTTGTTGGCTCTCAGTGACGTCCCCGTTTCAGTAAGTTCCACGATCGCATCGGCAAGATGCGGCGGTTTCACCTCTGTTGCTCCCCAGGAAAAATCCACGTCCGCCTTTACCCCTTTAGCCCTGAGATATCTTTTCGTGAACCCGACAAGTTCGGTTGCAATGCGCTTCCCCCTGAGGTCCTTAACAGTCCTGATTTTGGAATCATTCGGGACTGCAATGACCCACTTTACCGGCCGCAGCCCCTCTTTTGCATAAATCAGTTCGGCAACCTCTTGAACGGACACATTCTGCTCCATTATCCAGTCCTTGCCGGTGAGCCCGCAGTCGAGAATCCCGGCCTCGACATAGCCTGCCATCTCCTGTGCCCTGATCAGCATCGCCTCGATTTCCATGTCATCGAATGACGGATAATAAGACCTGGTTGAAATGGTGATATGGTAACCAGCCTTTCTGAAGAGCTTCAATGTTGATTCCTGAAGGCTTCCCTTCGGGAGCCCGAGTTTTAAGATCTTGCCCATGCTTCCACCTTTCAAAATAAGTGATTCTATCCCTGTGATATAATGAAATTATACTTTAGCATATTGCTCTTGCCGATACAACCGGATTGAGAAATAGTACATACACCAAGATACATGAACTGCCCCGAAGCGTATCTGCGAGGAAATTTTTCTGCTGACATGGATATAACACCTTTATCGCACATTATCAGGGAGGGCCTGTATTCCCCGCGCATCTGCAATCTGCCCGGTTCCTCTGCCGCTCTTTTTCTCGCGCTTTGCAGGGAGCCCTTTGTTGCGCTCGAACCTACCGAAGAACGTGCGGAAGATCTCTGCAGAGACATCAATTTCTTCAGGGACATGCTGCAACGCGCGCATGTCATTCTCCTTCCGGAGCCGGACGGGCCGTCCCTCGCAGGAGAGAGGGCAAAGGCCGTGTTTTCCCTCGGGGAAAATGACTCTCTTGTCAGCTCGGCCAGGAACTTTTCATCACCAATCTGGTCGAAGCAGGGGATACAGGAAAATGCGATTCCGCTGAGAAAGGGTCAAGAGATACACAGAGAGGATATTGAATACAGGCTCCGCGAGATAGGGTATGCGAGTGTTCCTCTTGTTTCTGAAAAAGGGGAATACAGCCGGCGCGGATGGCTCCTGGATATCTTCTCCTCCACCGGAAAATCTCCTGTGAGAATCGAATTCTTCGGCGACTGTATCGAAAGTATCAGGTCCTTTGACATTGCTACCCAGAGATCAACCGATGATATTTCCGAGGTACTGATCTTTCCGGCAAAGGAACCGGCTTCAGGAATCCCCCTGTCCGGACTGATGAAGGGAGCAAAGCATTTTATCTCTGATACTGTGCAGGAACAGGACAGGTTTCCTGCAGATGCGGTGTTTTTTTCACGATTCTCCGTCAAAGGGTCAGGGTATGATTCCGGCGCGATTCCGATAAGAGGACATGGCATCATGCATGAAGAGAGAAAGTCTCTTGAGGATTTCCCTTCGGGTATCGCAAAACTTCAGAGGGAAAACAGGATAGCGATCATCGCCTCATCGACAGGTCAGGCAGACCGGCTTAGGGATACTCTGAGCGCGGGCGGCATAACTGCTCCGCTCATAGACAGGGAAGACATCATCTCATACCGGGGCAAAGTTTCAGTAACACTCGGCAGCCTTTCGGAAGGGCTCTTTTTCCCCGGATTCATGATGCTTACCGAGAAAGAGATCTTCGGCGGGAGACCCCGGCACAGATCGCTCAGGAAATCAAAGGTTTCAAAGCTTCTGACCTCGCTTGACGACCTCAGGCCGGGCGACTTCGTCGTGCATAAGGACCACGGCATAGGGAGGTTTCACGGACTGCTGCAGCAGGCCACTGAAGGCGTTGCCGAAGAGCTCATGCTCATAGAGTATGAAGGAGGACGGTTATATCTGCCTCTCCAGGGAATCAACAGGATAGCGAAGTACCACACCGAGGAAGGCATCGTGCCGAAGGTTGACAGGCTCGGCGGAAAAACCTGGCACAAGACGAAAGAGCGGGCAAGGAAAAAGATTCATGACATGGCTGAGAAGCTCATCTCTCTCTACGCCGAAAGAGAACTGCACAAGGGATTTTGTTTCAGCCGGGATACGGAACTTCACCGTGAGTTCGACAGTTTCTTCCCCTATGAGGCGACGCCGGATCAGCTCAGCGCGATTGAAGACATTAAAAAGGATATGGAATCAAAAAGGCCGATGGACAGACTCGTATGCGGAGATGTCGGGTACGGCAAGACAGAAGTCGCCATGCGGGCAGCGTTCAAGGCGGTATATGACGGGAGGCAGGTTGCGGTACTCGTTCCGACCACCATTCTCTGCGAACAGCATTACCGGACATTCATAACCAGGTTCTCTGCATTTCCTGTCAGCATCGACTACCTCAGCAGGTTCAAGTCCGCGCGCGAACAGAAGAAGACGCTCAGTGCCGTATCACAGGGCAATATAGATATCATAATCGGCACTCATGCACTTCTCGGCAGCAGGGTACGCTTTCATAATCTCGGCCTGCTTGTGATCGATGAGGAGCACAGGTTCGGGGTGAGGCAGAAAGAAAAGATCAAGGAACTCAGGAAAGGCATTGACATCATCACCCTGACCGCAACACCCATCCCGAGAACGCTGCACATGGCGCTTTCCAGCATACGGGACATGAGCGTGATTGAAACACCCCCGGAGGAGAGACTTGCCGTGAAAAGCACCGTTTCGGTATTCGACGAGGCCCTGATCAGGGACTGCATTGCAAAGGAAATGGAACGGCACGGGCAGGTCTTCTTCGTGCATAACAGGATAAAGGATATCTATAAGCTCGCCGGTTATGTCGCGAAACTGCTGCCGCCTGTCAGGATGGCGGTTGCGCACGGACAGATGAGCGAACGGGAGCTCGAGAAGGTAATGCACGCCTTCTATGCACAGGAAACGGATGTGCTTGTATCAACAGCGATTATAGGGTCCGGACTCGATATCCCTTCAGCAAACACCATACTTGTCAACAGGGCTGATATGATGGGGCTCGCAGATCTGTACCAGCTTCGGGGACGTGTCGGGAGAGGGAATACAAGGGCATTTGCCTATTTCCTTATTCCGGGCGAGGATATTGTCACTGAAGAGGCAAAGAAAAGGCTGCAGGCGATTCAGGAGATGAGTTACCTTGGCGCGGGATTCAGGCTGGCCCTGAAGGATCTCGAAATCAGGGGAGCCGGGAATCTTCTCGGCGCTGAACAGTCAGGACACATCCATGCACTGGGGTTTGACCTGTACATGGAGATGCTCGAAAACGCAGTGGCTGAACTGAAAGGCCTCCCGGTCGAGGAAGAGTTTGAGACGTCAATCAAATTAGCAGTTGAAGCTTATATCCCTGAGAGTTACACGGAGGACATCACGCTGCGGCTGAGCCTCTACAGAAGAATCGGTTCCGCAAGATCAGAAGAGGAGATCATCTCTATCGGGGAAGAAATGAAGGACAGGTTCGGACCTGTGCCTGAAGAGGTCAGGAACCTTCTCTTCGTGATGAAACTGAAAATCCTCGCACGGGAGCTGCGCGTGACCAGAATACAGGACAATCGTGGAAGGATACGCATTCTCTTCTCACCTGACACAGGAATCGAACCCAAAGACATCTTCATGCTCAGGGAGAAAACGCAGGCCCGGATGAGGTTCCTTCCGGACGGGTTCGAGATCGATGCGCAGAACCTTTCATGGACAGAAACATATGACACCATTTCCGGTCTGCTGAAAGAACTGCTGACGGCTCCCTCTTTACTTGTCTGACCTTTTCTGATACTTTTAATAAGATCCCATGCTGTATCCAAGGAGACAAAAATGAAAAAAGCGTGTGCTGGTATGCTTTTTTTTCTGCTCATGCTCTGTGCATGTGCAAGCGTATCGGAAGAGGACAAGAAAAATGCGGCCTATCACTATCAGTTAGGGGTTTCGTATCTGAACGACAACAACATCCAGCCTGCGTTTGTCGAGTTTCAGAAGGCATTGAAGCTCAACCACAAGGACAAGGAAATTTACCACGCCCTGGGTGTCATATATCTCACAAAGCTGGAAGATTACCCGAAGGCAATCGAACACTTTGAAGAAGCCCTCGATCTCGATGAAAGCTATTCAGAGGCCTCAAACAACCTCGGCAATGCATACGCCAAAATGGGCAGATACCATGAGGCTATTAAGGCATACAAGACTGCGCTTTTGAACCCTCAGTATCAGAACGCTTCCATGGCGTTAAACAACCTTGGCATGGTATACTACAGACTTTCCCAATTTGATGAGGCGCTCGATGCATTCAAAGAGGCGCTGAAGCGGTATTCGAACTTTTATGTCCCGTATTACGGGTTAGCCCTCTGTTACAATGCCAAGGGGCAGTACGGCGATGCTTCCTACGCGCTGACGCGTGCATTATCGCTTGACCCTCTGTACAGGGGGAATAAGGAAAAAGCGATAGAAGACCTCAAGGAAAGAAAACTGAGGGCACGGGGCATCGAGGAAAAAGACATCGCTGATTATCTGGACATCATCAAATATTAGGAGTCAATATCGGGGCGTAGCGCAGCCTGGTGTAGCGCACCTGCCTTGGGAGCAGGGGGTCGGAGGTTCAAATCCTCTCGCCCCGACCAAATAAATCTCAATAAATCAATGGGTTGTATTACAGAAGTTTACATAATCAGTGTCCCTGGACTGTCCCCAGAAATTAGTCGGAAAGTTACTTTTGAATTTTGCTTATGTTTTAATCTCAAGAAATCGGAAAGGCTTAAACACAGATTCTGGCGAACACTATGACTCAGAGATACTTCGATGAGTTTTTTTCACATTCACTTCACAAAACGCTCCGAAATTTCAATCTTCTTCATAAGGTAGTCGAGCATGTAGTTGTAGTCATTTCTAATATATTTATCTATGATAGAGATAATGGAATTAGCCCTTTCCCTTGACCTTTCCTCTTCCTTTGTTACAGTTTGTGCTATCTTTCGGTATTCTTCTATAACTATTGAGACATCTTCCGTGCTTTTACAGTGCCCAGCCATTATATATGCCTCAAGTGCTTTCCCATAATTATCATCCATAAAACCAATACCTGCACACGCAGCTCTGATATAATCAACCACTTCTTGTGATGAAACTTTACGATTTATATATCTTTTATACAAATCAGGATTTGCCGCTTTCAATGCAATAAGTGTTGCCAGGAATAGCGGAAATAAATGATTGTTTGCCGGTGTTGTTTTCAGAACCAAACAGAACTGAGAAAAGCATTGCTCTTGTATCCTAAGGCTTAGGTTGAAGCCTTGTGACAGAGCAATAAAAGTATTTAATAATTGCTCGCTTTCATATGATGCGTCTCTTGTTGCTCTTTTACGAAAATACTCCCCGAATTGGAATCTCTGATAGAGAAAAGTGCAGAAGTCATGCGTAGAAGCCACGGGAAGAAGGTATTCCAAATCAATGAACCTTCTAAGATAACCATCAACGTTCATGCCTGGACCATATAAAGCTCTAATAGAGTGGCCAAGTTGATCCTTGTCAAGCGTTAAAACAAAGACAATGCCTGTAATATTGAAAAGATGTTTTATTCTTTCCAGCAGTTCAACTGCATATGGTGGACGGCAGCGATCGAGTTCATCGATAAAGAAAACCAATGGTTTCTGTTCGGCAGACTCATTGACAGAAATTTCCCTTACGAACATCTCAAGAGTTGTTCGGAATTCCTGTATCGATAATTTATCAGTTTCATATTGATCGATTTTCTCTTGAGCAACCTTTTCAGTGAATTCAGAAAGGCTTTTTTCTGTGAATTCCTCCAGATCAAGTACCCCTGCCGTACCGATCTTTAGCGTTACAGGTATTAGCTTTCTTGCAATATAACTTCCAATCTTCTTTGTTTTTTCAAAGTATTCTTTAGCTGTTGAAGCGCGCTCAGGAGTGAGCTTGAAATGATCAATTCCGGCGTTGATCTCGCCCATAAAGGCAATCAACGGATCAGGAGAGAAATCGCTCTCCCATGCATTAAAGTAAAGACAGGGGTATCCCGAATTCTGGAGATGCTGCTTCCACATTTGAATAAACGTCGTTTTGCCTGTACCCCATCCTGAATCTATTGTGTTTCTGTTGCTGAGACGAGCTCAGTCAGTATCTCTGCGCTTTCAGAGCGCTTCAGAGGATCTTCTTTAAAAGGATCATCTTCATGGATAACAATCGGCGGATTCTTAACAACCATGAGGCCTTTGTATTCCGGCAGGTGTATTCATTATGCCTTAGCGGCCTTCTCCTTCTTGATAGCATCCTCTGTCTGAGCCTTCTTATGTTGTTCATAGATATTGATAAAGTTCACAGGGTCGATATGGAAAGGCGGAAAACCGGCCCGCCGGGTCAGGTCGGCAAGCGACTCCCTGATGTAAGGGAAGACTATCGAGGCGCAATTGATGTGCGCCACTTTCTCAAGCTCCTGCTTCTGAGGCAGCTTATTGAAACTAAACAACCCGGCAGTGGCGATATTGAACGTAAACGGCTGAGTCTTTTTGTCCGAGACAACAGAGACGATGACATTGACCATCTTGTCCCTCTTATCGAAGGAGACATTTATGCCGTAGCCAATCTCAATAGGCTTGTCCTTTTCCGACTTGAAATCAGGATTGAGCGCAAAATGGCTTTCGAGCTGTTTGATTTCGGAAATCTTGAACTTAAGTTCCATATGCTACTCCCTCCACTTTGATTGAATACTCCTTAGTCTTGGTCTTATATCTTTTCAAGGCCTTAAAATCTTCGAAGGTAATCACCTTTTTCTGCATATGCAGAGCTAGCTTTTTTACTTGGTTCTTCTGGATCACATTCAATGTAAACGGGTAAGCATCAAGGATTCTCAGAAGGTTATCCATTCCCTTGCTCTGGCAGACCTGCCTGGATTCATAACGGGCAATCCCTTTGAGGCCGCCGCCAACGATCTCAGCCATTTCTTCCTGTGTTAGGTTAAGCTTGGTCCGGATTCTCTTTATCTCCTCGCCGGTCAACATACCGTCAACCTGGCGCTGAAAGTCTTTCAGGATACGACCGGACTCCTTCAGGGTTGCCTTATCCACTATAGCCTCGCCGCACTCACCACACTTAAAGGTGATATAATTGGGAACGGTCGTGGTCATGTCTTTATATTCAAAGGTTTCGGTTCCTACTTCTTTCCTTAATGTGCCGATGCCACAAACAGGGCATTTCTTGGCTTTCATTTTATTAATCTCCTCCTTCATCTCTTTTCATTTGAATCAATACCGTCTGTGTCTTATTGACGGACAATTGCAGCTTAATGTAGATGTTCTTTTCTTCGTCCTTGAACTTGTAAACATCTTGCCATATCTGGCTGTTATGGTACGATGTCATCGATTTATCAAAATGTTGTGCGCACAGTTTATTGATTACTTCTACAATAGCGTCTTCATCCATATATCCCAGGTCTGCAGCGCCTTTCTGGGCTGTTGCCGTTATAACTCGCGTTGCTTCGCTGCTAAAGAGCTTCTTAAGTTTCTTGAGGTCGCAGTGGGGCTTTCGCTTTTCCATTTGCAAAATTTTAGCATAAATAACGGCATCTTAGTTTTAACCTTTTCCCTGAAGATAAGCCTTCCCATGGATATACTATAGCACATTTAGTATCATTATGATACGAAAATAGCAATTTGTCAAGTGGAGGCTTGAAAAACCTGAATAAGAATGTTACTGCTGGCTATGTGAAGAACATTCAGGGAATTGTTACCCCGGCTCCTCTGCCTTTGCCAACAGTTTACCCAGGTCATAGTGTAGTATTGTCAACGAAGTGAGACACTTCGTCTTTATTCCAGCATGCTCCTGAGGACTTCGTAAGGGGTCTTGCCATTGTGCGCACCATGAGCCCTATGGAGATTGCAGAACGCCTCCCAATATACCAGGAGTTCCCCCAAGAATAGATACCCCAAATCTGTAACAGCAACAAATAAAAGCAAAAAAACAGGTTTCATAAGTGGTCGCAGTTTGTTTTGAGAAAATGGGGGAACTTTATCAATACACCCCTTGACTTTTTTGGCAGGACACATAATAATAAAGTCACTTGGTATTACCATACAGCCTGACTGAGAAATCAGTCAGCAACCGAACAAATTAGGGCGACCACAAATAGTGGTCGCTTTTTATTTTTCTATACGCCAAATCAGTTATATTCTTTTTCAGTGTCAATTTCTTCTTCTTTGCCTGACCTTCTATATCTTCAGATTTTTTCTCTTTAACCTTGCATATTCCTGTCAATATTCACTACATTCAAATATGCCTTCATCGAGAAAAAAGAAACCAAAAACTCATCCCCTTCTTTGGGTTATCGAACCCCTGATGGAAGAGCCGAGTTACTTGGAAAAACCTATGTTTGGATGCCTTGCTGTTTATCTTCACGGGAGGCTTATGCTTGCTCTTGCATCAGGAGAAGAACCCTGGAATGGTTTGTTAATCCCAACGGAACACAAGTTTCATGATGCTATTCGAGAAGAGTTCAAAGATGTAGTTCAGCACTCTGTTCTAAAGAAATGGCTATACTTACCCGAAGCAACAGAAGACTTTGAAGCTGTTGCTTCCGATATTGTTGATGCAATCCGTATGAATGATGAGAGGTTTGGGGCAGAACCGAAAGAAAGGGTTTCTAAGAGAAAAAGAAAACATAACTCATGAAAGATTTGGGGCGGCAAGCTTTTTCAGTGTGCTTCCGTGAAGCCTGTTTACCTTGTCGAGTGCAGACCTGAATGACTTTTCCCTTTTTGAAGTTTCCACAGGAGAGATAATCAGATTCCTGCCGTCAGTAGCAAGTTCAAGAGGAGTATCCAGAGTGACCTTCAGAAGTTCCAGAATCGGCTTGTCGATAATCAGCGCTGCGCTGTTCCCATGCGAAACGAGTTTCTTTATCATACCCACCTCCGTATATACATTGTATTACCATGAGGCAATCTTGTCAAATAACCGAATTGCCTTACACAAAAAAAACGATACGAAAGCGAATCGTTTTCTCAAACAAGCAATCGGTACAAAAAAACTTAGAGAGTGTCTTCTGCAGGGACAGCTACGCGAGGCAGGAATAATGAAGAACCGGAATACCAAGCATCTCCACGGTGCAGTTCTCAAAAAAGTCCTTCTGAAAGAAGCACAAAGGCCTACCATGACCGGCAGGCCTTTTCTATGTCATCGACAGCATGTTACAGAGAAAATGCCTACTTCGCCCCAAGAGCCTTCGCCGCCTTGTTCACATCCTTGGGCTTGACCCAGAGAATGGCGGCATAACGGCGTGAGCCGGCTGTCACGGCATCAATCGCCGTCACATTGATCTTCTTATCGGCCAGTGTCTGGAGAAGGTGAGCAACCGCTCCCTTGCGGTCATTCCCCTGGACAAGAAATCCGACCTTCTGAGGGCGGGTTTTGATCTTTGCAATCCTTGCCGCTTTCTTGAAGAGTGCGACATCTTCCGGAATAAAATCGAGCTGGGCCTTTCTCCCGCTCGGGAACCCGGAGAATGCCAGCAGGTTTACTCCTGCATCTGCCAGCGCTTTCAATATACGCGCTCCTTCACCTGTCCTGTCAGGAACATCCATTGCGAAATACGCAACCTTCCTTATAATGTCCGCCATATCTGCACCTCCTTCTTTTTTTGTACTCTCTCATCTAAAGTCTATTAAATCCGGGGAGATGTTACAACTCTCCGCAATTGCATGCAACTCTCATACGCAATTCTGTTTCAGTTTTTCTGCCTTTCGGTCAGTTCTGCCTCAGTTGTCATCTCCTGCCCTTCCCGCAGGAAGATTATTGAGATCTTATCCCCGGCATGCAGCGATTTCAGAATATCTGAAAGATCCTTCAGTCTGTTGACCTTCATCGTGTTGATGCCAACAATAATATCACCCTCTCTGAGCCCCGCTCTTTCTGCAGGCGAGTCCTGACCAACTCCGGAGACCCTGCTTCCCTGTCCGCTGAATGCAAAATCCGGCATAATCCCAAGGCTCACTTTTCTTTCTTTTTTGATTGCTGTTACCGGGTCTTCAGATTTCTGCACGTTGCTTGTCACCGGCTGGTCGCGGCGGGAAAGATACTCGAGGACCTCCTGAGCAACAGACGCAACTTTCGTCAGCCCCTCAGGATCAATCTTCTCGGCAGTATCCGCAGGCTTGTGGTAATCAGCATGAGGGCCGGTAAAGAACTGTACCGCAGGAACCCCTGCATCCTGAAAACTTTTCTGGTCACTCGAGTCGAGATCTTCTGAAACAGTCTGGACCTCAACACCGGCAACACGCCCGGCTCCCCTGAAGATATGCGCCCATTCACCGGCAGAATCCGACCCGATTACCAGGAGCTTGTTTTTCCCCAGTCTGCCCACTGTATCAAGGTTCAGCATCCCGATGCATTTTTCAGCCGGGTATCTCTTCTGGCTGGCAACATAGTGGCGTGAGCCTTTCTTCCCCTGCTCTTCGCCGGTAAACGCCGCAAAGATTATGTTTCTTTCCGGTGTCAGGCTTTCTCCCAGTATCTGCGCAAGTTCAATCAGCACCGCAACCCCGCTTGCATTGTCATCAGCCCCGTGATATATCCTTGTGCCGTCGGTTATGCCGGAATCGCCTGAGGTTACCCCAAGGTGATCATAATGCGCACCAATAACGACGCTTTGATCTGACCATTCCTGTTTTCTGCCCGGGAGTATTCCGATTATATTTTTCATCTTTACAGGGTGCGACCGGTCGTCAATATCTTCCCATTCCTGGAAATAGCTCCCATTGTCGCCTGCCGGTTCGAGTCCCGCCTCCCTGAACTTTTCCGCGATATATTCAGCTGCGCGGTCGAGTTCCCTTGTCCCTGTTCCGCGTCCTCTGAGCACATCGCCTGCGAGAAATCTGACCGTCTGCATCATCCTTTCAGAAGAGGATGCAGATTCATGGCCTACAAGAGCCTCCCTCCTTCTCAATTCCGCCATCCCGGCCTTTTCGATCCTTCCGTCCTCTCCGGGGATGAATACCGTCATGGGAGAATCCTGCACAGGCCATCTTCCTTTTGCGATGTTTGCGGGTTCGGTACCTGAGAAGCCGAGATAGCTGTATTTGTGGTAATGCGGCAGCTTGCGGATCAGTCCGGGGAGCGCCCCGTGAACATCCGAAGCAATAAACATGAGCGCCATGTCTTTGCGGTGAGGATTTCTTGCAGTCAATACCAGCGAATGGTTTTTGATCGGGAACTCTGCCTGCCCGATGCGCACATGTTCAGGAGTAATATCCATCTCATACCCCAACAGCGCCTCCCTCACCTTATCTATGAAAAGGTTTTCATATCCGATGATCGCAACGGCCCTGTCGTCGGGCAACGCGATAATCTCCGTGTCGAGTTTTGTCTCTACCTCATCCGGTCCCGTATTGCGCAGGCCGTAGGCCAGCTCTCTGTATGCCTGCAGAAGTGCGGCATCAGCGCGTGAAGGGAGAATCGCCAGCATTTTTGCGGCCCCAAGGGCCTGGGTGATTGCCGGAGGAATTTCATCTCGGCCCAGTCTCCTGAACAGGTCGAATTCAGGATCGATGTCAATCCTGAGAGGAAGTGACGGAAGCTTAATGCGGATATCGAGCCGTTTGGCGTCCATGCGCAGAACAGTCTGATATGCCTTATCCTGCCCTTGCAGGGTAACCGCAACAGGAACCTTCAACTGATACACCCTGCCCGGCTGTCTCTGTGTTATCGTGCCGGTGAGCAGATACGCATCATTCTCCCGTTTCACCTTCATATCGCCCGCTGTCAGTTCCGGTGCCCCTGTACCGGTTACCCACTGGTCGAATGCATTGCGCAGATCCCTGCCGGAGACCTGCGCAAAACTCCTCTCCAGCCCGTCAAACGCGGCGAATCCAAACCTGTTTTTTGCGTAGAAATCCCTTATGCCTTCAATAAATACTTTGTCGCCCAACTCCATTCTGAGCATATGGAAAAACATGAGTGACTTGCCGTACCCTATCGCCTCAGAAGATGAACTGTGGCGGGAGCGGAACCCGGTAAGCGGGAAATCCCTGCCTCCTGACACGTAATCGGCATATTTCTGGAGCGTAGTCTGACGGTATTCAGCCCCCTCTCCCTGCTGCTCCTTAAAGAGGTGGTCCGACAGATAGGCGGTCAGTCCTTCCGACCAGTTCCCCTTGCGGTAATCAGGGAAAACGCTGTTCCCCCACCAGTTATGGAGGATTTCATGTGGATATGACGAATTGATGATAAAGGGGAACCGGACGACTTTCGTCCCGAGCAGCGTAAATGAAGGCATTCCGAACCCTGTCTCCCAGAAGTTTTCGACAAGCGCAAATTTCGGGTAAAGATAGGGGCCGATGAGTTTTTCATACATGCGGATATACCTGACCGTCGCATCAAGATATTTTTCCGCAAGCCCTTTCTCGGGGGTTCTCAGGAAAACCATTGCCTCGAGTCTGCCGTCTGATTTCGAATATTCATGAAACCTCGCAGCGATAAGATAAATCTCTTCCTGCGGCTCGGGCGATTCCCAGCGGACAACGGTTTTTATGGGGTCTTTATTATGTGCCGTCCTGCCTCCCTGGCTTACCGCATCCCATTCAGGGGGAAGTTCTGTCCGTAAATCGAACGACACGAAAAATTCCCCTATCACCGGGTACCAGAATGAACTGCCGGCGAGATATACCCCTTCACCGGAAATCATCCCTCTGGTCTGGCTGTACCCCCGTGCCTGTTCTTTTCCAAATTGTTCTATGGGATGGTCAATGGTTCCGCCGTAACTGAGGACAAAGGAATTCATGCCATTGGGCAGACGCACGCGGAAGGATTCAGTGTACCCTGAATGTGTTTCGTCGTTTATTTTTGTCATGTGCACCCCTGCGGTATGCACAAACGGATTAAGCCCTGCATGAAGCGCGAAGGTAAATTCAGGGAGGAGGCTCTCAGGCACGGTTACATTATTTTCTGCAGCAAAACGTTTCTCTTGCGGAGAGAGAGTGACTTTCATTTCATGATGCACCAGGTCTTCTGACGGAGCAAACATGCGGATTTGCACAGCCTGTTCCACCGCGTACAGAAACGACGCGGTCAACAGGAGAAAAAACGGGAGACAAATCACCTGCGCCAAGTGTTTCATGAAAACTCTTTCCATATCTTCCGACTATATTTATTCTACCCAGTCGGCGATAAATATATCTGTAGCCCGTGGTTTTTGGGGGTTCCTGTTCGAGGCAAAGGCCAGTTTTCTGCCATCCGGGGAAAACATGGGAAATCCGTCAAAGACCTTATTGAAGGTCAGTCTCTTCAGCCCTGTTCCGTCGTCATTGATAAGATACAGTTCAAAGTTATGGCCGAACCGACCGATATCCTCCCGCCAGTCATCCATATTGCTCGAAAAGATAATGCGCCTTCCGTCCGGATGCCATGACGGAGCGAAATTCGTGGCCTTGTTCCCGAAGATTCTTTTTTTATTAGACCCGTCTGAATCCATGATCCATAGATCAAGCGGAACGGGAACAATATAATGATGCTCCATGCATCTCCGCCACAGTGCTCTCTCTTCTTCGGTTTCAGGATACCAAGCCCGCCAAACGATCCTCCTGCCATCAGGGGAAAACCATGGCCCGCCGTCGTAGCCGTATTTGTCGGTCAGCCGTTTCAGCCCGGAACCGTCGGAATTCATGATATAGACATCGAAATCCCCCTCCCTGAGGGACCCGAAAACAATTTTTTCCCCGTCCGGGGAAACAATCGGCTCCGCATCGTAATCAGGGAATTCCGTAATCTGTTGCATGTCTGACCCGTCAGCATTTGCGCTGAAAATGTCATATGGATACAGCGGCCATACATGGCCTCCGGTCCGGGGCATGTCAGGCTTTGGAGGGCATTCACCGGGGATATGGCCGGTTGAGGAAAAGAGAATCCGTCTGTTGTCCGGGAAGAAAAACGCACAGGTATGAGCGCCGTGATCAGGGCTGACCATGGTTTTTTCAGAACCGTCAGTGTTCATGATCCAAATCTTGTCACACGCATACCCTCCCCGGTTCGACTGGAAGATGAGTTTTTTCCCGTCAGGACTGAAATACGCTTCGCCATTGTCTCCCTCAAACGTAAGCTGCCTGACGTTTCTTATGTGCTCCCCGATGAATCCTTCATCATGCGTAAGTGAAATATCTTTCCGCGCACATCCGGAAATCAGAAGAAATATGGACAACAGAAGAAATGATATTCTCATGCGAAACTCCTTCTCCTGCAAATGGTATTTTCCCTTAAGGGGTCAGCCAGCGCTATTATCGGCACAGAACACGTGCATGTTCTCCGCCCGCTGAATGCATAGCTTCATTCAGCCCACGGCATCGAAAAATTCATACCCCATTGATTCCGCCAGAGATTTATGCACCACTTTCCCTCTGTAGGTGTTCAGCGCACTCCTTATAGCCGGGTCTTCCCTGATCGCCCTTTCAACACCGGCATCTGCGAGAGTTTTTACATAGGGAAGCGTAACATTCGTAAGCGCGATCGTCGAGGTTTTCGGGTATGCGCCGGGCATATTGGATACCATGTAGTGTATAACCCCGTCTATCACATATATTGGATCATCGTGGGTAGTCGGCCTTGCCGTCTCGAAACACCCCCCCTGGTCCACGGACACGTCGACAATTACCGCCCCTTTTTTCATCATACCGAGCATCCCTCTTGTGACAACAACAGGTGTTTTCCCGCCCGGTACCAGGACCGCCCCGACCATTATATCTGCTTCCTTTATCTCTTCCCTGAGATTATGCATCGTGACCGGGAGTGTCTTCACCCTCCCCATGAACATTTCATCTATTCTCCGGAGCGCCTCCATCCGTATGTCCATGACCACAGTGTCCATTCCAAGGCCGATGCAGTCCCGCGCAGCATTTGTACCGACCACACCCGCCCCTATGATCACCGCCTTCGCCGGCTGCACACCCAGGATGCCGGTCGGCAGAAGGCCTTCTCCGCCATGGATCCTCTGCAAATAGTATGAGGCCATAAGCGGCGCCATTCTCCCCGCGATCTCACTCATCGGGGCAAGCAGAGGAAGGCTGCCGTTCTTCTGCAGTGTCTCGTATGCAAGTCCGGAAATCTCTTTCTCAAGGAGCACATTAATCAGCTCAGGGTTTGCAGCCAGATGGAGAAAAGTGAAGAGCGCCTGCTCTTTCCGGAACAGGGCATATTCGTCCGGGACAGGCTCTTTTACCTTTACAAGCAGCTCCGCCGTATCGAAGACTGTATTCCGCGATACGATTTCAGCGCCTGCGCTCAGGTATTCTTCATCCGGAAAGTCGCTGCCCTGACCGGCATTCGTCTCAATAAGGACTGAATGGCCGCCGGCCCTGAGTTCTTCGACGCCATAGGGAGTCATCCCCACCCTGAATTCGCCTTTTTTTATCTCTTTCGGGATACCTATTCGCATACCTTTCCCCGTTCTTCTGGAAATCTGCCTTATTATATCAGGAGCGTTCCGGCTTGACCATAGCGCATAAATCCGGGGCTGCCCGAAATATTTTTTTCCCTTTTGCGGGTTTCTCTGATAAACTTTTTAATGTCACTGCAGACAACCATATGAACAGCACACTTTCAGAGGTTATCCGGACAGTCAGCGGCCTTCTGCGGACAAGGGGATTGACCGTCTCTGTGGCTGAATCATGCACCGGCGGGCTGATCAGCCATTATCTGACAACCCTCCCGGGTGCAAGCGTTTTTTTTGTTGCGGGAGTTGTCGCGTACTCGGCAGAGACCAAGCAGAAGATCCTTGGCGTCTCCTCCGGAACCATTGCGCAGTACGGTATAATCAGCGAGGAAACCGCCCGGGAGATGGCAGAGAAGATGAGGGTATTGAGCGGAACAACGCTTTCCCTTTCCACGACCGGCATTCTCGGGCCTGATGCACTGGAAGGAAAGGAGAAGGGGCTTGTCTATGTCGCAGTGAGTCGAGAGAAAAAAACCTTTCTGAAGGAATTGCATTTGCAGGGAGAGAGGGAAAGAAACAAGGAAGAAGCTGCGTATGAGGCGCTGCGGTTCCTTGCGGAAATAGTGGAAACCCCTGAGTAATCCCCCGGAGGAGCACCGGAGGGAGCATTTATTTATGGCAGGCAGGATACCCGAACAGATAAAAGAGGAAATAGGGAAGCTGGTGAAAGATCTCAATCATCACAGCTACCGCTATTACGTTCTTGACTCCCCTCTCATCCCTGATGAGGAGTATGACCGCCTGTATCAGCATCTGAAAAACCTTGAAGAGCGTTACCAGTACATTCTTCCCGACTCCCCGACCCAGAGGGTTGGAGCGCCTCCTCTGGATAAATTCGAAAAAGTGAGACACGCTGAACCCATGCTCTCGCTCGACAACGCCTTTTCATATGAAGAGATGGAAGAGTTCGACAGAAGGATAAAAAGGCTTCTGAAAACAGATAATGACATCGAATATACCGTCGAGCCGAAATATGACGGCCTTGCCATAGAACTTACCTACAGAAACGGTCTTCTTTTCAGGGCATCAACACGGGGTGACGGGTATGAGGGAGAGGAGGTGACGAGAAACATCATGACGATCCGGTCGGTTCCTCTCAGAATTTATGAAGCAGGAGGTGCGCCTGACGAGATCGATGTCCGCGGGGAAGTATACATGGATGTCTATGAGTTTGAGAGCATCAATAGGGAGCGGGAACAAAAAGGGGAATCCCTGTTTGCCAACCCGAGAAATGCAGCCGCTGGTTCAGTGAGACAGCTTGATTCCTCGATAACCGCAGCCCGGAAGCTTCATCTTGCATGCTATGGAATAGGCTCTGCCAGAGGAATCAGTTTCAGAAGCCAGTCCGAGTTTATTGCATGGCTCGCACAGGCGAGGTTTCCCGTACCGGCCGTTAAAGTCGTGAAAGGAATGAAGGAAACGATACGCGCAGTCACCGGGATCGAAGAGAAAAGGAATCAATTTTCATTCGAGACCGACGGCGCAGTGGTCAAGGTGAATGACTTCGGATTGCAGAAACAGCTTGGCACAAAGACGCGTGAACCTCGGTGGGCTGTCGCCTATAAATTCGCTGCTCACCGGGGAATGACAAAAATCCTGGATATTAAGGGCAGTGTCGGAAGGACAGGAGTGATCACCCCGTTTGCCATTTTTGCACCGGTCAGGATCGGCGGCGTTACGGTCTCACGTTCCACGCTCCATAACTGGGACGAGATGGAGAGAAAAGATATCAGGATCGGGGATACTGTCGTCGTGGAGCGGGCAGGAGATGTGATCCCGCACGTGATATCTGTAGTGAAGGAAAAGCGGACCGGGGAAGAACGGCCTTTGCCTGTGCCTGAAAAATGTCCTGTCTGCAGCTCTGCAGCGGTGCGCGAAAAGGGTGAAGTTGCGGTAAGGTGCGTCGGGCTGAACTGTCCTGCGCAGGTGCGGGAGAGAATATTCCACTTTGCCTCAAGGAGAGCCATGGATATCGAGGGGCTTGGCGAAAAAAACGTCGAACTTCTCTACTCAAAGGGGCTCTTACGGCATTTTGCTGACATGTACCATCTGAGGAAAGATGACCTGCTTGAACTTCCGAGGTTTGCAGAGAAGTCTTCACAGAATCTCATAGATGCGATAGAAAAAAGCAAACACACCACCCTTGCAAGATTTCTCTATGCGCTCGGCATCCTCCATGTCGGCGAATATGCATCGAAGCTCCTTGCAAGGAATTTCGCACATCTCAAGGATCTCTATCATGTTGACCCCGGCCGGATTATGGAGATCAAACAGATAGGCGAGAAGACCGCGCATTCGGTAGCAGATTTTTTCCGCGACCCGGGAAACCTCAGAACTCTTGACACATTGAAGGCATCCGGCCTGACGCTGAAGAATCCTGACTTTCAGGGCAGGGACAAAGACAGAGAAAAAAAACCGCTTGAGGGATTTACCATCGTAGTCACCGGCATATTGCCGAAACCGAGGAGTGTTGTGGAAGAGACTATAGAACAGCTGGGAGGTCATGCTGCGTCCTCGGTATCAAGAAATACCGACTATGTGATTATCGGCGAAAATCCGGGATCAAAGCTCCGTAAGGCCGAAAAGCTCGGGGTCAAAATGCTTTCCTACGAAGAGTTCCTGAAACTTGCAGAAGGGAAAATGAAAAAGCATACGCTGTTTTAGCCATAACAAGACAGCACCGGAGACCTGTTTCTCTGTGTCAGGGGCTACCCTGGCCACTAACTTCTCAGCACACATCCGGGGAGAGGGATACATGGACATACAGACGTTTGTTATTGCCGCAGCAGTCATGTTCCTGATTTATATATTCATCAGGCTGCTGACCGGGAGATAAGCCGGAAGACTGTTGTTTTTCCTCAACTCTGCGCGTTCATGCGCTGCCTGGCCCGTTATGACATCCGCATGACGAACATTTCTTTCTGATGCAAAAAAAAAATCAAAAAAAAGCTTGACAACCTCTCTGAAAGGGAGTATAAATGAAGTAAGAAGAGCTGGCTTACCAAGGGTGGTGAACCTGCTCCTCTCGCTCTCAGCGCGTAAAGTTGTAAGGTCGTAGGACGTAAGGTTGCAGACGTAAAAGTCTTAAGCTGCATGTCTCATGATGTACAATTTGCTGAGAGACGGGAGGAAGCAGGCACCACTTTTTTTTCATCATTAACTATCATTTCCTTATTTTTTCGCGCAGGATTGCCGGCGTGACATTCCCGCACCATCCCCGCTTTTTCCTGGCATATTGCAACCTTAGTTGCAATACCGCATACAACCTTTTCCTTAATAATTTGCAACCTAATGGGGATTGACAAAAACGCCACATCATATAGGGTTGAATTAAGGGGCTCTGAGCAAGAGCAAGTGAAAGGAGTCTCTATGCACATACAGCGAATCAGGACATGGAGCCTTCTGGCCATTGCCGTTTTTTCCTTTTCCGGCCGCCGACAATCCACATGGCGCATATGATCCCTGTTCATTGAATGATGCGTCTTCGCATGAGTCTGAAGGGATAGGGAGCGAGCAGCAGCGCAACTGCACAAAGCCATACGATATCCCAGATGCACAGCGCGGGATCCCCTGACGCGAACGCTCTGCAGATATTCACAAGATGGTACAGCGGCGTGAAAAAAGCGATCTTTGCAACAACAGGCGGAAGATTGTCCAGCGGGAAAAAAATTCCCGAGAAAAGGAACATCGGTGTCATCAAAAGTGTGTAAAAATAATTATATGAATCGATGCCCGGGATGACAGCGGTAAACATAACCGATATCTCTGCGAAGATCAGTCCGGCAACGAAGAGAAGAGGGACAACCAGGAGAATAAGCGGGGAATCAACAAGACCAAACAGCGAGATCACAAGTATAATGGTCGTTCCGTAGAGCAGGCTTTTCGTTGCACCCCACATGAGTTCCCCTGCTATAAGGTCGTCGAGGTTGACGGGCGTTGCGAGTATCGCATCGAATGTCTTCTGATACGTCATCCTGACGTATGTCCCGTAAGTGCATTCATATATTACCGCGAACATCGCGGACGATGCAATGATCCCGGGAGCGATAAACTTAATGTACGGAACCCCGTTGATCTGCTGCACAAATGCCCCCAGCCCGAGCCCCAGTGCGGCAAGATACAGGACTGGTTCAACGAAATTCAGGGCTATGCTCGATTTGTACAGCTTTGTATAGACCGTGAAATTCCTCTGCCAGACCCTGAATGCGCGTTTCAGTTTCATAAGGAGCGTTCTCTTCTTTTCGGTGTCATATTTTCATACGCCTTTTGAGGTCTTCTGCGAATGATGAAGACCGGTCAGGCCTGCCGGGAAGTTTCCATCCCTCAGGTCCGGGAGCAGTTGTCCCGGATACCCTCTTCCCTTTTGCATGGCATGCATCCTTTCAGTCTTTCAGTGAACTTCCGGTCAATTTCAGATACACATCCTCAAGGTTCCCGCCGTGGATGTTCATCAGCCTGGAAGGTGAATCAACCGTCACAATCTTTCCTGAATCCATGATTGCCACCCTGTCGCAAAGCTTTTCCGCCTCCTCCATATAATGGGTCGTAAGCAGCAGTGTGGTATTTTTCGCTTTCAGATGATTCAGCTTTTCCCAGACCGCACGCCTGCTGTGAGGGTCAAGTCCGGTCGTCGGCTCGTCAAGAATCAAAAGCTCGGGATTGTTAATCAACGACCTTGCCAGCACAAGCCTCCGCTTCATGCCGCCGGACAGGCTGCTTATTTTGACGTCCGTTTTTTTCTGCAGTCCGACAAATTCAAGCAGTTCCCGCGCAAGCGGTGCAGACCGCCTTTTCGGGATATCAAAATAGCGTGCATATACGATCAGATTCGCACATACTGAGAGATCCGGATCGAGGTTATCCTCCTGGGGCATGACACCAATCCGTGCCTTAATGGCACTGGGGTCCTCGGTAACATCAATCCCGAAGACCGTAACCTTCCCGGAATCCGGGGGCATGAAACAGTGGATGATCCGCATCACGGTTGTTTTTCCGGCTCCGTTCGGGCCGAGAAAGCCGAAGCATTCCCCTTCTGCTATCTCGAAATCAATACGGTCAACCGCCCTGAGGGAGTTATAATCCTTGATCAGACCTCTTGCGGTTACAATTCCCATACGTTTCATTGTAGCATGACTGAGAAGGATGCATGCGCAATACACCTGTTTTGACAAATGGGATACAAAAGGTTTATTTTTTATAGGAGGGCATAATGCCTGCAATCACAGGAGAACAAAGAGATGTCACCTGCGTGCGATTATATTTTTTGAAAAGAGGGTTTGTCATGCGGCAAATTTTTTACCTGATATCCTTACTCCTCACAATTCTTCTCTGCTCCTGCACCCTTCTCCCGAGACCTCCCCAGAAACAGGCAAAGGTCGCGGTGGTCCTCGGGGCCGGAGCGGCAAAGGGGTTTGCGCATGTTGGTGTGCTGAAGGTCCTCGAGTCGAACAAAATCCCCGTACATATGATCGTGGGCACAAGCGCAGGGAGTTTTGTGGGTTCCCTCTATGCGTACGGATTCAGTGCGTTCGAACTGCAGAAGCTTTCGTTCGCCATCACAAGAGATGACATCATCGACCTTACCATCCCGGACAGCGGCTTCGTTAAGGGAGAGAAACTTGAAGGTTATGTCAATTACCTTCTCAGAAATATGCCGATCGAAAAACTGCGGATTCCTTTCTATGCGGTTGCAACAGATATACTGACAGGGAAAGAGGTTGTATTCGGGAGCGGGAACACAGGAACTGCTGTCCGGGCAAGCTGCGCAATTCCCGGCGTATTCACGCCAGTGAACATTTCCGGCAGGATGTATGTTGACGGCGGGGTTGTAAGCCCGGTAGCGGTGGAGGCTGCAAGACGACTGGGTGCAGATGTCGTCATAGCGGTAGATGTAGCCAGCGATATCAGCACTTCCGTCCCCCGGGGCACGATAGAGACAATCCTCCAATCCGTCAATATCATGTATGCGAGGCTGGCAGCTATTCAGCTCGCAAACGCGGATGTGGTCATAAAACCGAGGGTTGGCTATATCTCAAGCACTGACTTTTCGAAGAAACATGAAGCGACCCTCGAGGGTGAGAAGGCAGCCATTAAAGCCCTTCCTGAAATACAGGAGATAATGAATGCATTGAAACAGGCAGGCAGACTGAACTGATCCTTCGCTGTGTACACGAAGGAATACACTCAGGAATACCGGAGCATCAGACCCTGTCAGAGGGCCGGAGCGCTATTCTCTCCAGACTCTCCTCATCCAACTCGTTGAGATATTCGGACACCGGGAATTTTTTACCGCAATCCATGCAGTTAAAGGAAACGCGCCTTCAGCTGATCACAAGCTTTATCTTGCCGTTGCAGAGCTTACATTTCATGTAAATATTATAGCCTTAAACCACACTGAAATCCAAAATATTCAATGCGAGAATGTGGTAGTAATCCATCAGAAATTCCGATCCCGAATTTTCTCACCGGCGAACGCAGCAGGGCATAAAGATGGCATGCATTCCAGAGAAAACCATTCAGCCCGAGTTTTCCCAAAACTGGTACAATATCCATATTTGTCAGATAAGTTTTGGCCGATGGAGAACTTGCGTATCAGAAGGAATACGGCTTCAAAATCTTCTGCAAGG
The DNA here is from genome assembly GCA_040754395.1 of Nitrospirota bacterium. NCBI lineage: Bacteria > Pseudomonadati > Nitrospirota > Nitrospirota bacterium. The sequence goes on from JBFMCL010000003.1 coordinate 125,066, forward strand.
TGTGTACTAGGTGATATCCACAGGAGTTGAGAAGGCATGGGAACTGCTGGGAGGTCTCGATCCCGGGGTTGTCTGCGCGAATGCTGCAGCAGGATTCGAAGCAGCCAACGGCAATTATATTGTGAGATCATTCTGTGCAGATTTCCTTGTCAATCCCGGAGAAAGGTCTGTCCGGAGCGAAAATCCTCTAGGAGCAGCGATTATGAACAGATTCGGGCATTTCTTTCTCCATTCATGCCTCTGGTATCTTGTTCACGCAAAAGAGATTTCGTTCTCGGGAAAGCCGATCAGCCCTCTCAATATCAGGGGCGGCGGGATGTTCTTCAGGGGAAGTCATATTCTACCGCTTGACGCCCTCGCAAAAAAATACGGGAATGACAGGCAATCCTTCACACAGAAGGGACAGGAGCTTTGCGCAGAAATACTGGATTTTGGAGACGCATCGCTCAGACTCTTTCCCATGCCGAGAATACCGGCAACCATTATCCTGTGGCTTGGGGATGATGAATTCTCTCCGAGGGCAGACCTGCTCCTCGATTCATCGTGCGAGATGCAGGTCCCTCTTGATATCATTTGGTCGACGGCCATGCTGACCGCACTGGTGATGATGTGAGCCACAAGCTGCGAGAAAAGGCAGATTCCCTTCTGGCAAAAGAAAAGGGGACGGTATTCAAGGATCCCGGAGGAAAGATCAGCATTGCGCTCGTGTATCCAAACACATATCATGTCGGGATGTCCAGTCTCGGGTTTCAGGGCATCTACGGTCTTTTAAACAGCCGGAAGGATGTTGTCTGTGAAAGGGCTTTCCTTCCTGATGCGAAAGATATTGATGAATATGAAAGGTCACGGACAGAACTGTTCGCCCTGGAATCAAAGAGACCTATGAACAGATTTGATATCGTTGCTTTTTCAGTCTCGTTCGAAAACGACTACCCCAATATTCTCAGAATTCTTCAGTTGTCGCGGATTCCCTTCAGAAGTTTCGAGAGAACAGTTTATCATCCTCTTATCATCATGGGCGGAGTGTGCGCCTTTTTCAATCCCGAGCCGGTTGCCGATTTTTTCGACGTATGTTTTGTCGGCGAGGCAGACGAGATGCTTGCGGAATTTCTTGACATTTATAAGAATGCCGCTGACAGGACAGAGGTGCTGGCCAGTTCCCCCGGAATAGAAGGCATTTATGTCCCCCGTTTCTACCGCATATCGTATGACGCGGAAGGGAGAATATCCGGAAGGCACGCTTCAGGGGATGCACCCTTTACAGTGAAAAGGCGCTACGTGAAAGACCTCTCAAACTCCCGGATGCTGACATCCGTGATTACTTCCGAAACGGAATTTTCCGACATGTATCTCGCAGAGGCGATGCGGGGATGTCCATGGGGATGCAGATTCTGTGTTGCGGGAAAGATTTATAATCCTCCGCGGAAAAAAGAATTCACCTCTCTCAGAAACGAGATTCAGGCAGCGCTCACCACCACAAGGCGAGTCGGACTTATCGGCCCGTCCCTCTCAGATTATCCTCATATTATGGATATCCTGAAAATCCCGGGAGTGGATTTCTCGATCACATCCCTCAGGGCAAGCACACGGAGTGCAGAACTCGTAAGCCTGATGAAAGGCCACAGGAGTGTATCGATCGCGCCTGAAGCAGGGACGGAACGCCTCCGGAAGGTCATCAACAAGCGGGTAACAGAACAGGATATCCTTTACACCGCTGAGCTCCTTTTTGCCGGTGGAATCGAAACCCTCAGGCTTTATTTCATGATCGGCCTTCCTACGGAAACAAGGCGGGACACGGAAGGGATTATAACCCTTGTGAAAAAGATACGGGAGATATCTCCAAAGGGGGGAATCACGCTGAGCGTCAGTACCTTTGTCCCGAAACCATTCACGCCCTTCCAGTGGCACCCCATGGAACATCCCCCTGAAATAAAGGAAAGGCTCAGGATGATCAAGAAGGGTTTGCTCCGGACAAAAGGGGTAAAGGTCTTTCATGATGTGCCAAAATATGCCTATATGCAGGGGCTGTTTGCAACCGGAGACAGGCGGATTTCCCCGGTCATCGAGAGGATGTCAGATACCGGTGACTGGCTTAGGGCAGCAGAGTCAGCCGGAATACCGAGAGATTTTTATCTCTTCAGGAAAAAGAATTTTGGAGAATGTCTGCCGTGGGATTTTATCGATACCGGCATCGGGAAAGACAGATTATGGAAAGAGTATCAGGAAGCCCTTTCTTACTGAAGACAGAATCCCGGGATTATTGCATGCATTTGCCCCTTTCCCTCCTTTGCTGTTGTTGTGCTAATGCTTCTCTGTTTTCATGTGAGGTAACGTTGTGGGAGATATGACAGAATCGGGACATCCCCTGTCAGCAGATTACTTCAAAACGCTCTTCAGGAAATCATTCCTGGATATGCGCGAGGCCGCGAACGCAGTGATTGTTGCAGCAATTATTTTTTGTGCCGGAATTTCCATAGGGCTGTTATATCCTTCATGGTCCGAGGAGCAGCTTTCCGCGCTGAAAACAATAGCTGCCAGCCTCATTGGTAAAAGCATGCATATGATAATACTCACGATTTTTCTGAAGAACAGCCTGGCTGCGGCAATCGCCGTCATTCTCGGCCCTCTGCTCGGAATTGCACCTGTCTTTGGTGCACTTTCCAATGGCGTTCTGCTTGGTGCGACACTTTCTCAGATTAACCGGGAGGATACGATGGTGTTTCTCCTGCAGTTACTGCCGCACGGGATTCTCGAAATACCTGCGATATTCATGGCCTGGGGGATCGGAATCTGGCAAGGGGCCTGGTTCTTTCAGATAAATCGTCCCCACTCATTCAGAGACAGAACAATAAAAGCGCTCAGGATTTTTTTCATCATAATAATACCTCTCCTCCTGTGTGCTGCAATTATTGAGGGAACGCTCATTTATCGGCTGATGCTGCAGAAACAGGCCTGAGTTTCTTCCCGTTGCACCAGATGCCGGGTAAGGGAGATGTAACTTCCCCTGTGCCGGATATGCCACCGGCAGTCAAAATTCCCCAAAGACCTCACGTTACAAACGGAAGAAAAATTGATATAATGAGTATGTCTTAACAATCCATCCAACAAGATAAGGAGATTTATATGCCTGCTTATGAGTATGTCTGTAACGACTGCAGCAAAGAGTTCATGGTGTTTCTTTCACTCAAGGAATATGAAGCCGGACCCAAGATAAAATGTCCACATTGCGAAAGCGCCAATGTCCTGAAAAAAATCACCGGATTCTATGCCAAGACGAGCAAGAAATCGTGACCATTTTTTCCTGACTGCGTGCAATTAGGGCATTCGGGCATTTCGCCTGCAGAAAACCCTAGCGAACTGCTTTTCACACTGCGCAGGGAGCTGCGGGATATCCCTTCACAGGCGCATCTTGTGCAGAGGTCCGGGATTCCATGCGAATGAATTTTCAATAAACAGTTTTCTTGATGATCAAAAAAGTGTATAATTCTTGACTATGAGCAATTTTATCCGTTTTGGCAAATATCTCGTCGACAAACAGATCATCAAACCGGCTGATGTCATCAGCGCGAGGATGCTCCAGAGAAGAAACAATCTTATGATTGGAGAACTTGCCAAAGCCAAAGGCTGGCTCAGCGATGATGACATACTGAAGGTATTGATACTGCAGGAAGATACGCATGAAAAATTCGGGGAGATCGCGGTCAGAGAAAGATGTCTGACCGCTGACCAGGTAACTCAGCTCCTTCAGGAACAGAAAGACTCCTACATGTTTTTCGGAGAGGCGCTGGTCAGGATACAGGTTATCACCGAAGAACAGGCAGCACAACAGTTGCAGGAATTCGAAAAAGCCAGGGCGCTGGAATCGGCAGCCAAATAACACTGCCCGTCCCTTACAAATCTCCTCAGCCGCCGGGACGCCTCAGGCTGCCACTGTTTGATCTTTAAGGAAACCCCCAAAGAAGGCATTTCAGCGTCCCTGTAAATGTTGGGCATTTCCGTATCCTGACACTTTCGGTACACGCCGGGGAAACGTGCCGAAATGGACAGCAAGCAGGGGCTGTCCGGAAATGGCATGCATTTCCTGCAAAACCCTTTCTGTTTGTCATAGTTCAATTGTCCCCGTTATGCTAAAATACCAGCAAAAAGAATACTATGCAGAGCAAAACAGCAAATAAACACTGTTAAAGGATTTTTCCATTACTACGTCCGGCTATATGGTTGACAATGCGCTTTTCGAAAATATCAAGAACATCTACAGAAAAATCTCATCTGCTGCGATTCGCTCCGGAAGATCTCCGTTTGATGTGCAGCTCGTTGCAGTCACAAAAACCATCAGGTTTGAGAGGATCAGGGAGGCTGTTGACCTCGGACTCAGGACATTCGGAGAAAACAGGGTACAGGAAGCACAGAAAAAAATTACTGATTGCAGATTGCAGTGCGCTGACTGTAATGTAGAATGGCATATGATAGGCCATCTCCAGAAAAATAAGGCAAAGATGGCGGTTCAGCTCTTTGACCTGATTCATTCGCTCGATTCTGCCGAACTGGCGGAAGAAGTGAACAGGTTCGCAGGAAAATACGGCAAACTCCAGCGCATACTGATAGAGGTGAAGCTTTCGGAAGAAAAGTCCAAACATGGCGTGGTAAAAGAAGGTCTTATGGATTTAATCACAGCTGTTTCGAAAATGGAGCACCTGAAGCTCGAGGGGCTCATGACCATTCCCCCGTTCTTTGAAGACCCCGCCCTGGCAAGACCGTACTTTACTGAACTGAGAAGGTTGAGAGACACCGTGGAAGGAGCTGGATACCAACTGCCCGAACTCTCAATGGGCATGACAAACGACTTTGAAGTTGCCATCCTTGAGGGAGCGACTATGGTCAGGGTCGGAACCGGGATATTCGGCGAAAGGGAATGAAATGGTAATCGGTTTTATCGGCGGAGGCAATATGGCCGAGGCATTAGTCAAGGGATTGATCCGGGGCGGAAAGAAGGATATTATTGTCTCCGAACCGAGAGAAGACCGTCGCGTGTTCCTTGAAAACACCTATGGGATAACGACCACTCCTGATAACAAAGAAGTTCTCAGGGGATGCAATGTGATCGTCCTTGCGATAAAGCCTCAAAACATGGACGATGTTACTGCAGAATTTGCCGGCAGCGTCTCAGAGGATAAAATTATCGTATCCATAGCCGCCGGCATAACGATTGCATACCTTTCCGAAAGACTCAGGACATCGAAAATTATCAGGGTAATGCCGAATACTCCCGCGCTCGTGCAGGAAGGAATGTCGGTCTTATCCCTCTGCGAATGCATTCCTGACCGTGAAATGGCTTTTATTAGGGACATTTTTATGTCTGTCGGGAAGGTTTTGATACTGCCGGAGAAACACATGGATGCAGTAACCGCTCTTTCTGGAAGCGGTCCGGCGTTCATTGCCCTGTTTGCCGAGAGCATGGCAGAGGCCGGAGTTGCTGCAGGGCTGAGCAGGGAAGACGCTGCAGAACTCGCGGTACAGACCCTTATAGGCACCGCGAAGCTTCTTGAGACAGGCATGCCTCCGGACAAGCTCAGGGAAATGGTTACATCACCCGGCGGGACCACTGCAGCAGGGCTTGCCGCGTTCGAACAGAAAGGGATAGGAGATATTGTGACTGCTGCCATTATGGCAGCAAGAGACAGATCAATTGAACTGGGGAGAAAGAAATAAATGTTTATATTTGCGAATTTCCTTATTGCTGTAGGTTCGATTCTTAACATCCTGCTCACACTCTACATGTGGGTGGTGATTATTTCCGCTCTCATAAGCTGGGTGAATCCGGATCCATACAATCCCATTGTCAGGTTTCTGCACGCTGCAACAGATCCTGTGTTACGACCTATCAGAAGGGCGATAGGAAACAGGCTGGGGATTTTCGATATATCCCCCATGGTAGTTATTCTCGGCATATTGTTCGTTAAGTATTTCATAGTGCAATCTTTAATAGAATTTGCCTACAGACTGAAAGGAGGCATATAGATATGAGGATTACGCCGCTTGATATCCAGCAGAAACAGTTCCCGATGAAATTACGGGGGTTTGACGTTGAAGAAGTCTACGCGTTCCTCGAAGTCATCAGGGAAGAGATGGAGGACCTTCTCCGGGAAAATGCCACGGTGAAGGAAAACGTACAGCGGCTGGAAAGCCAGATAAAAGAATACAGGGATATGGAAACAACATTGCGGGAAACCCTTTTAACCGCCCAGCAGATGGTGGAGGACTACAAAACCAATGCGAGAAAAGAGGCTGAACTTCTGGTCAAGGAAGCGGAACTCAAGGCAGATTCCATTCTGAAGGAAGCCCAGGAAAAAGTCATAAAAATCCATGAGGATATTGTCGACCTGAAAGGCATAAGGCGGCATTTCAAAGAGGAGGTAAAAAGGCTGGTCGAGAGCCATCTGAAGATGCTCGAGTTTGACAGGGAAAGAGAAGAGGAGGAGGGAGGCATAAAAGAAGAATGAAGTATCATGCCCTGAAGGGTGTCCATGACATCTTCCCGCCTGACATCTTCATATGGCAAAAAGTCGAAGAAGCTGCGCACGAAATATTCACGGTTTTCGGGTTCCAGGAACTGAGGGCACCGATTATTGAATCCACGGAGATTTTCACCCGCAGCATCGGTGAAACCACCGATATCGTGGAAAAGGAAATGTACACATTTGTCGATAAGGCCGGAAGACCCGTTACCCTCCGCCCCGAGGGCACTGCCCCTGTCGTAAGAAGTTATGTAGAAAACCACCTCTACAATCTGCCGGCTCCCCAGAAATTCTTCTATTCCGGTCCCATGTTCAGATACGAAAGACCCCAGGCAGGCAGGTTCAGGCAGTTCTTCCAGATTGGCGCAGAGGCATTCGGTGTGGGCGAACCGAAAATTGATGCAGAGATTCTCTCAATGCTCAGACTTTTTTTCGAGAGAATCGGCCTGAAAGGTCTCAGTTTCCAGGTAAATTCAATCGGCTGTCAGGAATGCAGGCCGGGATACCGGGAGGCGCTTGTGACGTTTTTCTCGGAACGTCTTGAAGGTCTCTGCCCGGACTGCAGAAGGCGGTATGGCCATAATCCCCTGAGAATACTCGACTGCAAAGTCGCAACATGCATACAACTAAGAAACGGTGCACCACAGGTTACCGACTCCCTGTGCAGTGCATGCCGGGAACATTTCACTGACTTCCGCGCATTTCTGGATTTGCTTGATATCCCGCATGTGATAAACCCTGATATGGTAAGGGGGCTTGACTACTATACACGGACAACCTTTGAGGTTACCTGTGAACATCTCGGTGCACAGAATGCCGTAGCAGCGGGCGGACGCTATGACAGGCTGGTGGAAGATTTCGGGGGACCTCCGACCCCCGCAATCGGTTTTGCAATCGGCATGGAGAGAGTCACTTCGCTTGTGAGGTCATCCGTCGACGATAACATCCCTGTTCCTTCGGTTTTCATTGCCACAATCGGCGACACTGCAGCAAAAGAAGGACTGCGCCTTGCCGACAGGCTCAGGGAAAATGGCATCTGGGCTGAACTCGGGTATGCGGGGAACTCCCTGAAAAGTCAGTTAAGGAGAGCGGACAGGCTGTCTGCCGACTATGTATTCATCCTGGGAGACGATGAAATACAATCCGGAAAACTAAAGTGGAAGCGCCTCGCTGACGGCACACAGGGCGAGGTCAAGTCGGACGAAGTCCAGGGTTTTTTCAGATAATATCCTTTTACACCCTCTGTAAAAATTTGGATTTCATGCATATCAGCCTGTTCTTGAGGATGCTGATTTCCCCTTCCTTCTGCCACTTGTCCAGTATCCTTGTCACTGTCTCGCGTGTCAATCCTGACATGTCAGCGATTTCCTGATGCGTCAGTTTCAGATTCAGAATAATACCATCCGCGGTTGCGTTGCCGTTTTTGTGAGAAAGCATCAGGAACAGCATTTTTACCCTATCTGCCGCGTTTTTGGCATTGAGGATATATATCCTTTCCCACGATTCCCGAAGTCTGGCGCAAAAAATATGCAGCATTTTTTCGAGCACCTTGCTCTGGGTTATCAGCAACGAGAAGAAATCTTTCTTGGAAATAAAGGCGATGAGCGAATCCTCCAGTGTCTGGACAGTCGCCGGTGATGTTTTTCCGTCTATGAGAGACACTTCGCCGAAGAAGTCTTCCGCTTTATGCACTGCGAGTATTACCTCTTTACCATCCTCTGTCGTCTGGATTACCTTCACCTTTCCGAACAGAATGATGTACATGTATTCGTTGGTATCTTCCTCGCGCAGGACCACATCGTTCTTCTTGAATTCCTCGATCGAGATTTTTTGGACTATCCGCGTAAGTTCCTCGTCTGAGAGTGCGGAAAAAAGCTGGACATTTTTCAGGAAGTCAATTTTGATATTTTCTGTCATGGTTCAATACAGTCTCTGACAGCAAATTCAGCCGGATCTGCGCATTTCACAAACTATATGGTGCGCCTATCAATTGCAAATACCATTTCCGCAGGGAGAAGCCTAAAGCTTACCAGAAGGAAAATGGTATTGTTCCCCAGTACATATAGTATAACCGATACAGACATAATCGTACATCAGGCCGGGAGGTTCTATCCGGAGACAGGATAAAATATGACAGGGAACTGCATAGTACAGGAAGGCATTCTGCAGTTCTTCAGCCGACTATATCGAGCTTTCTGACCCTCAACTCAACCCCCAGTTCCGCTGCAATCTTCCGGCATTTTCCAATGTCAACATCCGGAACGGAAACGACAGTTGCCTGCACCTGGGGAATATGCCTTTTTGCCTCCCGTATGAAAGAAATGACCGCATTGAATGCATCCCTGAATGAAGGTCTGCAGATCCTGTTGTATGTTGCTTCGTCATGGGCATCAAGGCTCACTGAAATGCTGTCAACAAGACCCTGCAACTCCGGAAGAATATTTCTGCCGTATATGAGGTTGCCGTGCCCGTTGGTATTGATCCGCACCCTGCCGTTTTTCTGCTTTATCCACTCTGCCAGATTCCTGACAACGTCCAGCCGCAGAAGAGGTTCACCATATCCGCAGAAAACCACCTCATGATAACGGGTCGGATCACCGACAGCACTCTTTAACTCCTCCAGGGTTGGTTCAAGAGCAAGCCTCAGGTTGTGGCCCTTCACATAATCAGACTGAAACCGGATGCAGAAAGAACAGGTATTTGTACACCGGTTGGTAATATTCAGATAGAGGCTGTTCCGTATCTGGTAAGCGACCTCTCCTTCTGCAGGGACGGAACCGATCCGGAACAGACGTTTTGCATTGAGTGTGGTAATCCTTGCAATATCCTCTGCCGAAACCTCTCTCAGCACCGCAATCGCGTGCGCCGTATGCACAATATATGCGGGCTCATTCCGACTTCCCCTGAAAGGCTCCGGAGTCAGATAGGGGGCATCAGTCTCGATCAGAAGATGATCATCCGGAATATTTGCTGCAATCTCTTTCAGTTTCCCCGCTTTCCTGAACGTCACCGGTCCCGCAATTGATATGTGGAACCCCATGGATATGACCTTTTCGGCCATCTCACGGTCCCCGGAAAAACAGTGGAAGACCCCGCTTGTTACCCCTGATTCTCTCACAATATCAAGCGTGTCCCTTTTCGCCTCTCTGCTGTGAATAACCACCGGAAGGCTGAGGTCTTTGGCAAGCTGAAGCTGCTGTACAAAAACCTCTCGCTGGATATGGCGGGGGGAATTGTCATAATGGTAGTCAAGACCGATTTCTCCGATTGCGACAACCTTAGGCTTCCTCTGGATTTCCGCAGCATATTCACCGTTCACACTCCCCTCCCTGGCAGAAGGGAAATCGGGAGAAAACGCGGCCCATTGTTTAATCTGATTGAAGATATCAGCAGTAAAATCCTTTGCGTCATGGGGATGAAATCCGACTGTTGAATAGATGCTCTCATATTGTTTCGACAGCTCGATCCCTCCGGTATTGCCTGCCATATCAGATCCGATTGTGATTATTGCCTCAATGCCTGCGTTCCTTGCCCGCCGGATGACTTCATCGCGGTCATGATCGAATGCGTCCATCTCCAGATGGCAATGGGTATCGATAAGTCCGTGAGGCATAATGCGTAACGTTTCAGAGGCGTTTTTCTTCAATTGATGTTTTACTCCCTGCGAGAAACCTGTGGAGTATGCTAAGCCCCGAACTTCTTGAGTCTGCCTGCATTGGCAAGGGCCAGCGGCATGAGATTCACCGTAGGGAATATCCCGAATTCTCCTCTCAGACATTCCCTCTCGGAAAATTCCCTGCAGATACCGCCAAGCACATACGAAGACTTAAGAAGCGCTGGCACCGGATGCCAGCTGTGGCTTTTGAGAACCGCTGGAGTTGAATGATCTCCGGTGACAAGCAGGACATCTGGATTCAGTTCGGTAAATTCGGGGACAAATGTATCAAATTCTTCAATCTTGGAGACTTTGCCCTGAAAGTTGCCGTCTTCACCATAGGAATCGACTTTTTTCACATGCATGAAAAAAAAGTCATAGTCATTGTAGTGTTTTTTCAGGAAATCAATTTCCTCCCGTATATCTCCCTTCAGTTCCGGAGCATCCATCCCGATCAGCCGCGCAAGACCCCGGTACATCGGATATACCGCTATGCATAATGCCTTCAGTCCATACACATCGCTGAAATGGGGGATATCAGGCACCTGGGAAAACCCCCTGAGCAGGACAGAGTTCGCCTTTTGCTCATGCTGGATGATTGCCGAAATAGCAGCGATAAGCTTATCAGTAACCCTCGCAACTTTCCCGGCTGCCTCAGTTTCAGCAGTCACAGGCAGGGGAGCCTTTCCTGTTTGCTGCGGATCAGTATCTCTTATGTCCCCAGAACCTTTTGGCAGAGGCTCAGGGAATCTGAGCACCACAGCCATCCTGTGTTCCATACCCGGAGCAAAGATTATCTCCGCATCATCTATTTTCTGTATCTTCTCCTGCAGTAACCTGGTTATTTTTTTGCTTTCCCGTGTCGGAATCCTGCCTGCACGCCTGTCTTTTACGAGACCATTCTCGACAGTTGCGTAATTGACCCGTATTGCGATATCTGTCTTCTTGAGCGCAACACCAAGGCCAAGGGCCTCGAGCACTCCTCTCCCGATCTGCCATTCAATGGGGTCATAGCCAAACAGTGAAAGATGGCCGGGACCGCTTCCGGGAGTAATCCCCATCGCAACCGGCAGATGGAGACCGCAGGCAGAGGCTGCTGCAAGTAAATCAAGGTGCGGTGTGCGTGCCGTGTCAAGCTCTGTCTTCCCGTTCACCGGAAGCCCGCCAATACCATCGAGCACAATAAGAAGTATTTTGGTAGAATTTTTCTGAATCAACCCCCTGACAAGATTCTGCATCCAGCCTATACCTTGAACCTTGCCATCGATTCCCTGAGAATCTGGGCAGTGCTGGAAAGCTGAGCTGCTGATGCTGAAAGCTCTTCCATTGCGGCTGTCTGCTCTTCCGAAGAAGCAGAGGCTTCCTCCGCAGAGCTTGCCGTCTCTGCAGCAGATCCAGCGATGCTCTCGATCTGTCTCACGATATTCTGCACCTCAGAGGCTATTTCGCTGAGCTGATGACTGACCTCGCCGATCATAAAGACGCCTGACTCCATTTCTTTTTTGCCTTCCTGCACGGAGTTCACGGCCTCTTCGGTCTCATTCTGCACCTCTTTTATTATTTTTGCTATTTCCCGGGCTGAATTTGCGGAATTCTCTGCGAGTTTCCTCACTTCATCCGCCACAACCGCAAAACCATGCCCTGACTCTCCGGCTCTTGCAGCCTCGATTGCAGCGTTCAGAGACAGGAGGTTGGTCTGGAACGCTATCTTGGTAATTACATTGACGATCTTCCCGATTTCAGACGAGCGGGATGACAGGCCTCTCATCGCCTGCACGGACCTGTCTGTTGCATTCTGAAGAATTCTTGTCTTGTCAGCCAGCTTCTGCATGAGCTCGCTGCCTTTCATGGTCGATGTATTTGCTGCCTGTGAAGCTGAGGAAGCACCATGGGAACTCTCAGCAACTGATGATGCGGCCGAAGATATGAGGGATATCGCGGTGGAGAGCTCGGACAGCGCCCGTGTCGACTGTTTAGTGACAGACGCCATTGAATTGGCAGAGCTCGCCAGCAGGTTTGCCTGTTCGCGTACCTTATAGGTAAGTTCTTTCAGGGAAGAGATCATCGCATTTGTTGCTTTGCCAAGCTGATTCAGCAGATCATCGCCGGTGTCCTCATTCGCGTTGACCGTAAGGTCTCCGGCTGATACCTGCTGGAGAATCATAAAATATTCGGTCAATCCCATGGCGAGATTCATTGAGGTGGAATGCAGTTCTTCAGAGGTATCTCTGAGGTGTTCAAGCATATGCCGGAACCCGATGCCAAGGGTATCCTTGTCCGAGCGGATATGCAATTCAACATCAAGATTGCCGTTCTTTACTTCTTCAATGCAATCCTCAAGTTTTTTGAATTCAGCAATCATGTCATTGGTTACTTTTCCAAGCTGGTTCAAAAGATCATCGCCGGTATCCTCGGAAGCCTTTACATTGAGGTTGCCAACTGCCAGTTCAGAAATGACCGTAAAGTAATCGCTCATTCCCAGCGCAAGGTTCATTGAGTTGTTGTGGAGCTCATCAACACTGTGTTTGAGATTCTCGACCATTCGTGAAATCGCAGCAGCAAGCACATCCTTGTCTGACCGTATTTTCACAGTAGCGTCGAGATCGCCTGACGCGATCCTGTCGGCAGTCGCAGTCAGCTGCTGCAAAGATATGGCCATTCGTGAAAATGCGGACTCCATCTGCCTGATTTCACTTTTGCTCTCCGTATAGATACTGGTTTCTGCAATCTCGGGGATGTCGCCTTCAGCTATCCTGTTGGCAGTATCCGTTACCTTTTTCAGCGGGTTCGCGATACTCCCGGTCAGTACCACTGCCAGAAACACAACTGATATCAGCGAAATGACTATGATGGACCTGGAAACAACCGTTTGCCTCTTGACGGATTTTTCAGTCCGTATTTTATTTTCCGCATACAGCGTTCCGATTCCCTGCAGGAACGGCTCGTAGACCTTCATCAGTTCGGGGAGAAAAGACTGCCGGACGCGCAAAGAAAGCCTCTCGGCTTCAGCGGTATTTCCCTGTTCCAGTGCTTTTATGACCGCTTCCCCTGCTTCATGCAATTTCTTGTGAGGCTCTTCAAGAGCCCGGAACAACTCCTGGAGTTCCGGATATGGCACGTTATAGGAATAGTACCATGTACCAAAGATGCATTTTTTTGGGTCCAGGGCTCCCTCGAACTTGCCCTTTGATCTCACCACCTCCCTGAGGTTGTCAACCCACCTGTAATGCACGACCTCCATTTCCCTCAGTTTTTCTTTCAGTTCGATCAGATTGCTCTTTTTCTCCTCAATCTCCTTCAGCGCAACTATCCCCCGCTGCCAGAATATTCCCAGCAGCAAGACCACAAGAAACAGGATACCGAAACTCAACGAGAGTTTCCTGCCGATCGACATATGTTTAAAAAGATCCATTGATCATCCTCATAACAATGCCTTTGCAGTCTGGGTTAAAACTGGATCTGGCAGCGCTTTTTGCCGCCCCCCTCATCCCTGATCCACATTAAGGTCTTTTTCGTTCTGTCACACCACTGGCGGACATCCTTCTCGAATGTAGGGCAGTCCGCAGCTACTTCCAGCAGGTCACCTGCTTTCAGTTCTGCCGATTTTGCCGCAATTTTCAGAATTGGCTGTGGACACCTGAGTCCGTTGCAATCTAATGTTACTGTAGCCATAAATCCCTCCTTTTTCTCTCTCAAATATTGTTAATGATATTTATTGCCTCGTAATCGTTCGTATAATGGATCCCCCGCTGTCCCGTATATTGACTGACAACGGTGTTCTGCCCGTCAGACTGTGTGTTGCACAGGCAAAACATGGGTCATAAGCACGGAACGCCATCTCGACCATGTTCAGGAGGCCGTCTGAAACCTTTCCTCCCCTGATAAGACCCTTTGCAGCCTTTTCAATGGACATGCAGATGGCTGCTGCATTGTTCACGGTCGCAACGATGAGATTTGCCTCGGTTATGATGCCATGTCTGTCAGTTTTGTAATGATGAATAAGGGTTCCGCGGGGTGCTTCCACAATCCCGATCCCCTCCTGGGGAGTCGATGTGGGAATATTGCGCACATGCGGATCAGTGATTTCCCTGTCCTGTGCAAGTTCATGCATCCGTTCGGCAGCATACAGGGCTTCTATCAGACGTGCCCAGTGGAACGCAAGGGTATTGTGAACCGGTTTTCCGCCAAGCGTCTCGTACATTCTTTCATATTCAGCCTGGGCAAGAGGTGTTGCCATTCCATCAGAAACATTCAGCCTGGCCAGAGGGGCAACCCGGTAGACACCGCTTTCAATTCCTTCAGAAAACCCCTTCCACCCCACCTTTCTCAGATAAGGGAACTTTACATATGTCCACGGTTCAACCCGTTCCGCGATATGACTGAGGTATTCACGCGGTTTGAATTTTGCGAATTCCTTGCCTTCAGGAGTTACAATGCGGATATCTCCGTCATAAAAATTCACTTTATTATTTTTGTCAACCATTCCCATGTAATACGTTTCATGCCGGTATATGTCACCGGTAACCAGGGCAACATACTCCTTGTTCTTGAGGACAACGTCATCAAATATCTGCAATGCAAACCGGGCAAATTCAATTCCGCCTTTTGCCACTTCCGCGATTCTCTGCCTGTCATCCTCCGTAAGGGGCTTTGAAATGCCTCCCGGAAGACCGCACACAGGATGAATCACCCTGCCCCCGAAAAGGGTAATGATATCCCTGCATTCTTTCCTCAGCTTGATAACCTTCCCGGCGATCTCGAGTCCGACTTTGGCAATAACTCCGAGGATATTTCTCTCAGCAGGAGGCGCAGAGGGACCAACTACAAAATCCGGCCCGCCAAGGAAGAAAAAGTGCAGGGTATGGTCTTCGAGCATGAAGGCAGAATACATCAACTCCCTCAGTTTTTTGGCCGCAGGCGGAGGTTCAACCTTGAACAGATCATCCAGCGCCTTTGTAGAGCATATGTGGTGAGTGGTAGGGCAGACCCCGCAGATCTTCGGGGTAATGCGGGGCATTTCCTCTGCTGGTCTGCCGACAGAGAATATTTCGAATCCCCTCAGCTCGGGCACCTGGAAATAGACCTTGTCCACATCTCCCCTGTCATCAAGAAAGATCTCTATCTTTCCGTGCCCCTCAAGCCGGGTAATCGGATCTATGGTAATACGTTTACTCATTGTTATATATCCAATCTTCTCTTCAGCATGGACGCCGGAAGAGAATAAAAATAAAAAATGCCTGCGGGATCAGCAATCGAATCCGTTATCTTGTTAATTGCGTCCTCTGAATCTGCGTCAATGATTGAAGCAAGGGCGGAAAGGAACTTTGCGCCCTGATCGTCAACCCTGCTTGTCGGACCGAAACAGCCACGGCACGGCATGTTCGCATTGATGCACCGTTCTCCGCATCCGTCACGGGTAGCCGGTCCCACACAGATGATTCCCTGATCCAGAAAACACTTCTCCGGATCGAGCATTACTTCATGTACCCTTTTGATCTCTCTGATGACTGTTTTCTCCGGTTTCGTAACTTTTCTTTTGCACGTATCGCATAGCGATTTGTCAGGTGAAAGCACCGCGCCTTTTTCCGGCAGATTGCCCGTCAGGATGGCTTCAACCGCATTCATGATAAGGTCAGGCGGGGGAGCACATCCCGGCAGATAATAATCGACATCAATCACCTGGTCCAGCGTATGCACTGTATTGTAGAACTCCGGCAGAGTCAATTCCCCTTCTCTCACGACTGTTTTTTCCTGGGGCACTATTCTCTCAGGATTGTCGACCGATGGGGATTTGTGATAGACATAGTCAAATATTCTGTCTCTGTTCGAGAAGTTCGCCAGTCCAGGAACGCCGCCCAAATGGGCACATGCACCAAAAGCGACTACCAGTCCGGATTTCTTCCGCAGGAGCTTTGCCACATGCTCCTGCTCGCCGGTTCGTATCCCGCCGTTAATGAAACTGACTGCGATCTCCCCATCCTGAAGCGCCTCAACGTCCTTTATCTTGAAATCCATCGCAACAGGCCAGAGCACGAATTCCACAGCCTCCACCACCTTGAGTATATTCTCGGCAAGGTCCACAACCGCTTCTTCACATCCTCCGCATGAAGCACACCAGTAGAAGGCTACTTTTGGTTTAGCCAATTTTTCCCGTCTCCTTCATCAGGCAACCGCCGTTTTTCTTAAAGGACCGAGGATTTTCACTTTTTTCACCATATCATTGACTGTTGCAACAAATTTCTCCGCTTCGCTTGCTGATACCCAATCGAGCCTTACCCGATCCTTCTCTATGCCGAACTGGGCCAGCATTGTTCTCAGGAGATGGAATCTGCGCAATGCATTGTAATTCCCTTCCTTGTAATGACAGTCTCCGGGGTGGCAACCGAGAATCAGGACGCCGTCTGCGCCGGACTGAAACGCCTTCAGCACAAACTGCGGATCGATCCTCCCGGTACACATTACCCTGATGACTTTTACATTGGGAGGATAGATTTTCCGTGCACTTCCCGCGGCATCAGCACCCGCATACGAACACCAGTTGCACAGAAAACCTATTATTCTGGGCTCAAAATCCTTTATTTCAAAACCTCCTCGATCTCAGCAAATATCTGCTGCGTGGTGAAATGCCTGCTTTTCGCGGAACCGCTGGGGCACGCTGCCACACAGGTTCCGCATCCTTTGCACAGAACTGTATTCACTACAGCCACTTTTTTCTCACGGTCAAGCACTATCGCCTTGTACGGACAGAGTCCGATGCAAATCCTGCATTCTGCACATGCCTTCTCGTCGATCTCTGCGGTGATGACATCCAGTTCGAGTTTCCTGCCGGGAACGAGCAGCGACAGGAGCTGTCCTGCTGCCGCAGATGCCTGGGCAACGGAACTCTGGATATCCTTCGGCCCCTGTGCACACCCGGCAATAAATATCCCCTCTATGTTGGTAGACACAGGTGCCAGCTTCGTATGCCCTTCAGTGAAAAAGCCGTCTTTCCCACGGGAAATCAATAGAATATCAGAGAGGGCAGAAGCATCTTTTGCGGGTATCATCGCCGGACACAGCACGACCATGTCTGCGGAGAACTCCTGTTTTTTCCCGGCTAAATCAACACAGGACAGGGCAATGGTGCTGTCTGCCTGCTGTATTGCGATGTTCATCGGAAGCTTTGTATGAATAAAATGGAGATTCTTCCATCCGGCTACCGAATCGAGGAACTCCTGATTGTCCTTGCCCGGGACACACCAGTCAGCGTAAATGTCATATACTTTCACTTCCGGGGCATGCTTTTCTATCATATGGGCATACTTGAGCGCATACAGGCAGCAGACAGCTGAACAGTATTCTTTATTGTTTCTGTCACGGCTTCCGACACAATGGATTATCGCGACTGAGCGCGGCTCCTTCTGGTTCGCCATCAGCAGTTTCCCGCCGGTTGGCCCGGTTTGGGCAAGTATCCTTTCAAATTCCAGACTTGTATACACTTCAGGAATGCTGCCGTATCCGAACTGAGAGAGAACCGACGGATCAAAAAGATCAAACCCTGTTGCAACAACGATTCCGCCGATATTCCTTTCGACGATCTCATCCGTGTCCTCATAATTTATTGCGTCAAAGGAGCAGGCGTCCCTGCACTTGCTGCAGTCCTGATTCCTGAACATCTCATATTCTTCAAGCGTAATCAGCCCCAGTTCATAGGCTTCTCTGTAAGTAGACGATCCGCTGTCCCCGAAACGGAGACAGTTTTTTGTATCGATCACAGGGACATTCGGCAACGCCCCGGTATACGGCACATATATTGCCTTGCGGTCACTCAGATTGTAGTCAAACTCATTCCGCACCGTGACCGGACACTGCTCATAGCAGGCGCCGCAGCCAAGGCATTTCTCCCTGTCGACAAAACCTGCTTTTTTCTGAATTCTGGCTACAAAATTGCCAAGGAACCCCAGGACTTCACGGACTTCACTGTTTGTCAGCAATTCTATATTTTCATGATGGAGCATTTCGTCCATCTTCGGCTCAAGCATGCAGGAAGCGCATTCCAGCTTGGGGAAAACCTCCTCATACCGTGCAACCCTTCCCCCGATAAAGGAATTCTTCTCAACAAGAAAAACCTTTCTGCCAGCCTTTGCCAGAGTTAATGCCGCTTCCATACCCGCAGGTCCTGCTCCTATGACAAGCACATCAGGATTGCAGTCAATCTCTCTCTTCTCCAGCGGCTCATGCAAAGCAACGCGCCTGACCGCAGCCCTTATGTATGCCTTTGCCTTTTCTGTGGCAGTCTGCTTGTCGGCGGTCACCCATGCTACCTGCTCCCTGACATTCACCATCTGAAACAGGTACGGGTTAATGCCCGCTTTCTGGAGGACATTGCGGAAGGTCTTTTCGTGCTCTTTCGGGGTACAGGCGACAATGACTACACGGTCGGGCTTTTCTTTGATAATATCATCGCTTATATGGCTTTTTCCGTCTTCGGAACAGAGGAGAGCGTGCGTTTTTACATATGCAACGTTTTCAAGGCCTGAGGAAAACCGGACAAGCTGATCAATATCCAGATTTTCGGAGATATTTGTTCCGCAACTGCAGATATATACACCTATCCTGCTCCTCATGACCCTTTCTGTATTTCTTTTTACGGTTATCTCTACTTTAACCCATAGAATTCTATCTTCTGTCTTACACTTTCGAGTACTTCATTATAATCTTAATGCTTGCTTGGTTAAATGTCAATAAAATATGAATAAATTTTATTTTCCCCGTGCTCAGGAAACCGCGTGCAAATATGGTAAATTTACTTGTAGATACATGGCATGGCACTTTATAATAACAGTGAAATACACACGGGCGGTTAGCTCAGCTGGGAGAGCGCCACGTTCGCAACGTGGAAGTCGGGGGTTCGAATCCCCTACCGTCCACCATCTGTTCCCTGTTTTTCAAGATCTTTGTTTTCGAGAAAAACATCAACAGTGATTCGTCATGAATTCACAAATATACACTGGGGTACGATTTATCTGGATTACTGGCTGGATTTCGACAGAAATACCCCCTGAAAAATACCAGAATATTGATTGATATTTAAAAAATACTACGCAAGAAAATATGCCCGTTCAGAAATTCTTAAAGACGATTCATCAGTTCCTGTATAATGTTCCAAAATTCTGGCTTATATCTTCTTCTGCTGTTCTGCTTGTATTACTGTCTTATCTCGATTATCTGACAGGAGTGCATTACGGGTTTACAATCTTTTATCTCTTCTCGGTTCTCCTTCTGACATGGTTTGTAAACCTTCCCACAGGAATATTCTTTACTTCCTTAAGCATTTTGTCCTGGTTTCTTATTCGTTTCGTTCTTCTGGCAAAGCAGAGCTCTGTCGGAATCCACATGATGGAATTAATTGGAGAATCATTGATCAGGCTGCTATTCCTGCTTATATGCTGTTATGTTGTAAGCCTGCTTAAAAAAGACATTGTAATCAGGGAGGAACAGACCGGGGAACTTATCGAATTGAACAAAATGAAAAACTTTTTCATTGGCATGGTAGCCCATGACCTGAGAAATCCTTTGTCAATCATAGAGATGAGCTCTTTTAACCTGCTGGAAGACGAGCAAAGAAGAAACCTCTCAGAAGATCAGATTATGCTGCTTGAAAGCATCTACAGGAAAAGCGTATTCATGCTGAAAATGATTGAAGAATATCTCGACATTATGAAAATAGAATCCGGGCATCTGCAGATTAACAGGGGCACTTATGATTATGCAAAATTTATCAATGATATCGTTGCACTGAATACAATTATTGCAAAACAAAAAAATATCAGCATTGAATGTATCAAGGAATCCGAGATGCCAATGTTTTCTTTTGACCGAAATAAGACAAGCCAGGTAGTAAGCAACCTGCTCATTAATGCAATAAATTACTCAAGGCCCGACTCCGTCGTAAAGATAAAAATAAGCGCTGCGGACAAAACCGTTCTGACAGAGATTATTGATACTGGCCCCGGCATCAATATTGAAGATATTAACAGACTTTTCGAATCTTTTTACCGCGGCAAAAGTTCCCGGGAGAAGGGTACGGGGCTCGGGCTGGCAATCTCAAAAAAAATTGTTGAAGCTCATGGGGGCGCTATCGGGGTCAAAAACAACATCGGGAATGGTTCAACATTCTGGTTTACTCTTCCCTTGATAGTTGAAGGCCGGGTATGATGAAGTTTACTGTTGTACTACCTGCCCGGTTATACGATGAGTTGAATGAGCAATCCTTCTAATAGTGCTTTTTCAGTTCAAAGAGCACCTGTTTTGCAACTGCCTTCAGCGTTTCGAATACCCCTTTTCCGGTAACAGCGACCGCTTCAAAATAGGGCACCCTGCGTTTATTAAGGAGCTTGTCCATCTCGGCAACCGGCACCACATTCGGAAGGTCTCTTTTATTGTATTGTATTGCAAAAGGAAGCTTTTCCAGTTCATAACCCTGCTCATTAAGGTTGATCCTCAGGTCTTCGTAGCTTTCAAGGTTTGAATCCATTCTTTCTATCTGGCTGTCACCGACAAATACCACGCCGTCAACGCCTTTCAGGATCAGCTTTCTGCTCGCGGCATAGAAGACCTGTCCGGGAACCGTATAAAGGTGAAACCGGATCTTGAAACCCTTAATGTCTCCGAGCGCCAAAGGCAGGAAGTCGAAAAAAAGCGTTCTCTCGGTTTCAGTTGCGAGAGAGATGAGTTTTCCTTTCTGATCCGGATTTGTTCGTCTGTAAATATACTGGAGATTCGTGGTTTTCCCACAGAGTCCCGGTCCGTAATAAACGATCTTGCAGTTTATTTCCCTGGAAGAATAATTTATAAAGGACACGTACAGAGCACCTATCTGAAGAGGTTATCTATGTCTTCATCACTGATTTCTGCAAAGAGGGATTCTTCGAGTTTTCCCTCGCCCCTGTCCTTCTCTACCTTCTGGGTAATTTCCTCGAATATCCTTGTCAGCGTCTCAGACGCTTTTTTAACACGCAGCCTCACAAGACCAAGGGAAGACCTCCCGTCGAATATGACGACCAGAATTATCCTCTGGCCGATGAGAGAGATATGGATATTGTCTTTTTCCCCTTCGTGGAAGAGTATTGTGAATTCCTTCTCCCCCAGAAGCCGGGCGATACCTCCTGTTGCGGCAATGTTCCCTGCAGTAAGTGATGCGAGGGATGTAGTATCGATATCGTGAGTTTCCCCGGCTGATGCTATGAGCTGACCGTTCTTGTCAACAAGGAATACGACCTTTGCATTTGCTTGCTGATGCAGTTTCTGGAGTTCGACATCTATCCTCCGGAACTCCTCTTCATACATTACAAGATCAGAACCGGTCATGGTTTAAAACCTATCACATTTAACAGGAGATAATCAAGAAGCAAAACATGCTTCTTCCTTTTTCAGCTTTTCCCATTCCCTGTCAATCTCATCCTGGAATATCTTGATGATGCCTTCATTTTCAGGTTTGAAGAGGTGCTTAAACCTGCCCTGTGCTTTAATGAAATCCGTTACGGGCTTTTTCTCTTTCGGTTTAAAGGTTATCTTCGTTACCCCGTTCTCAATCTCGTAAAGCGGCCAGTAGCAGGTCTCGACCGCAAGCCTGCTGAGCAGAATTGCATCATCAGTCCTTGACCTCCAGCCCCTGTTGCAGGGCGCGAGGATATTCATGAATTTTGGTCCGGGTATTTCAAGGGCTTTTTTGACCTTCCTGACAAGATCAGCCCAGTGGCTGGGAGATGCCTGTGCCGCATAGGGGATGTTATGGGCAGCCATGATCTTGGTCAGGTTTTTCCTCTGTTCGGTCTTGCCGGGAACAACACTGCCTGCGGGCCTGGTCGTGGTATCAGCTCCAAATGGTGTTGCGCTTGAGCGCTGAATACCCGTGTTCATATATGCACCGTTGTCATAACAGATATAGAGCATGTTATGCCCTCTTTCCATTGCACCCGAAAGGCTCTGGAGCCCGATATCATATGTCCCCCCGTCACCGCCGAATGCGATAAACTTTATCTCCTTGTCAATCTTCCCCTGCTTCTTTAATGCACGGTACATGGTCTCAACCCCCGACAACGTAGCTGCAGCGTTTTCGAAGGCATTGTGAATCCAGGGGATCTTCCATGCAGTGTAGTCAGAAATACAGCTCGAAACCTCGAGGCACCCTGTTGAGTTTGATGCAACTACGGGATAATCAGATGCAAGGAGGACCATTTTTACCACTATGGGGGCACCACAGCCAGCGCAAAGCCGGTGACCTGGTGCCAGCAACACTTCCTTCTTTGAAAGCTCTTTTAGAGTAACTGCCTTTGCCATAACTATTCCCTCACTCCTATATATTCCTTGTAGCTCTTTACCTTTCCACTCCCTGCAAGTTCCACAAGTTCGTTCAGCACAAGCTCCGCGTGCTCGGGGAGATAATCCCTCCCGCCGAGGCCATATATTTTGTTGATGAGCACCGGTTTTTCCTTATACGGATAGAGACTTGTTGCGATGTCGAGATAGACCGGCCCGAATGAACAACCGAATGCGTCTGCCCTGTCAAGCACGCAGACCGCCTTGAGGTGCTTCAGTGCTTCTCCGATCTCAGTGTACGGGAAAGGCCGGTACAGGCGTGGTTTCAGAAGGCCAGCCTTAATCCCCTTTTCCCTGAATGCATCAACCACGTCTTTTGACGTGCCCGCTGCAGAACTCAGGATCACAAGAGCTATCTCTGCATCGTCAAGCCGGTACGACTCAAAGAGTTCGTATCTTCTGCCAGAAATCTTTTCATACTCTTCAGCAATATCCAGAACCACCTGTGCCACTTTTGTACTCACTTCTGCCTGAGCCCGCCTGAATTCCATATAATAGTCTGGGAGTATCAAAGGCCCGTAGCTGACCGGATGTGCAATATCGAGGAGCGGATTCAGTTGTCTGAATTCCCCGACAAAACTCTCCACCTCTTCATCCTCGAGGTACTCTATCCTCTCGATTGAATGACTGATAATAAACCCGTCCAGATTAATCATAATGGGCAATCTGATATCCATATGTTCTGCGATCCTGAATGCCTGAATAGTGTTGTCATATGCTTCCTGTGCATTCTCCGACCAGAGCTGAATCCAGCCTGCATCTCTCACTCCCATTGAATCAGAATGGTCTCCATGAATGTTCAGGGGAGCTGATAATGCCCTGTTCACCACAGGCATAACAATGGGGAGCCTTGTGCCTGAGGCAATGTATAATATTTCGAACATGAGTGCAAGTCCCTGTGAAGAAGTGGCAGTGATGACCCTTCCGCCTGCTGCAGAAGCGCCGACACAGGCGCTCATGGAACTGTGTTCGCTTTCGACAAGGATAAGCTCTGTCTTTACCTCGCCGTCAGAGACAAAAGACGAAAACCTCTGCATCATGTCAGTTTGGGGGGTAATCGGATATGCGGCACACACATCAGGGTTCACCTGTCTCAACGCGTTGGCGACCGCTTCATTCCCGGTTATCGCAACAATTTTTGCCATTACTTCCCCTCCTCAACCATAATAATCGCTTTATTCCCTTTTTTCCCGGGACACTCAAGGGCACAGATCCCGCATCCCTTGCAGAACTCGTAGTCAAACTCTCCCCTCTTGCCGTCTTTCACCTTTACTGCCATGTCAGGGCAGTATATCCAGCAGAAGAGACACTGGATGCAGTTTTCTTCTTTCCAGATCGGCTTGAACGACCTCCAGGAGCCTGTCTTGAATTTTACTGAACTGCCCGCCTCGGTTATGACTGCACCGGGAGTAACCTCTTTCCAGTTTTTGAGTTTCATCCTTCCCTGACCTCCTCGTACCCGCGTCTTGTTGCTTCCAGATTGCCGTCGATAATCTTTTGCGAAAATTTTTTCCCGAAGCTCTTTCTGACATCTTCAAGAAGATGTTCGAGTGTCACAAGATTTGTCACCTTACAGATCGCACCAAGCATGGGGGCGTTCGGAAGCGCTCTTCCAATACACTCAATCGCAATTTTCGTGGCGTCTATGGTAAATACCTTTTGTCCCTGTGTCGCGTTCAGCTTGTTTCGTATTTCCCCCGGTTCCCTGGAAGAATTCACGACAAAAGTTGCAGACTCGGTAGCGCCTTCGGCAACATCTATTGCATCAATCAATGTCGCATCAACTACACTTACTATCTCGGGTTTGAGAACCGGGCAATGCATCCTGAGTTCATGTGAACTGATTCTGTTATATGCCCTTAACGGAGCGCCAGCCCTTTCCGGTCCGTATTCGGGGAATGCCTGGACATGCCTGCCACCGCTCAGGCAGGCATCGGCGAGCACTTTCGCAGCAGTGACAGTTCCCTGCCCCCCTCTTCCATGCCATCTGATTTCCAACATATCAGCCATTATCGTCCTCCACAATTATAGATAAAGTTGTATATTGTAGCATAAATGGCGTCCAGATTCGCTGTATTTTCTGTTCGAGAGGGAAATATCACTATTATATATAAAAAAAGCTTTACTTATTCCATGCAGAGTACGCGGGAAGCAAATGTAAACCCGGGAAACGGTTCACATTGTTAAGGCTTCCGGCAGGCAAATAAATCTGCCTTGTATAAAGAGGGTCGTGACGCAGACAGCAGTGCCTGCTGTCTGCTTAAACAATCGGGAACAGGCGGAACGTCAACCCCGCTATACTGCAACCGCTGCCAATGCCTCTTTGAGCCATGAAAGCCTCCTCCCTTTCAGGACAGAGGCATTCACCGCCTCTATGAATTCATGCGGGGAAATGTCGAACCCTTCTTTCCTCACAAATGGACTGAATGCGAGTTTCTGTTTTCCTTTTGACATCTTCTTGATTTCCGCATCTGTCGGTTTCTTTATCGCAGGTTTTATTATTTTCGAAAGGGCGATGAGGATGTCTCTATGGCTTTTTGTGAGCCCCATAGGCTCTATGACCTGATTAATGTGCTTTAATCTTCCAAGATAATCAATCATGGTACCCTCGGTCTCGAAGGAAGTTGTCGAGGGAAGCACGATATCAGCCTGTTCCGCAAGGTCGGTAAAATGCGAGGTCTGCACAACAAGGAAATCTGCAGCCGGTCTGCTGGTGAGGGGCACCTCTCCGACTGCGTACAGGACCTTCATACGGTCATTCACCATCTCCTTATAGGTTTTTCCTTCTGTTGACAACCCGGCGAGGGCTATACCCCTTGCATTGCTTTCCAGGCCGACGGCGATTACCCTCCCCTTGATCAGGGAGATATTCGCAGCTGCGTCGAAAAGTGAAGGGGAGGTAAACAGGATGGGTCTGTCGGCCTCTGCGATCAACTTTGCTGCCTTCTCCATATCTTCGGTAATTTCCGCATCCCTGACTGCGGTTTTCAACTGCTTGTCCGCCTTGAGGCCCCTGTCGATGAGCGCCTTTGCGACTCCCTTCAGGATCTGGAGTTCATCCCCTTTCAGGCTGAGCATCGCTGCTTCTTCGATTCTGGTATCCGAGGAATTCATTACGATAAGTTTGCCCCCTCTGTTCACCCTCTTTCGTATGGAGGCATCGAGCGCTGGCAATACCCTGTTCCACTGGGACGGATTCAGCCCGACGAGGACAAGGAGGTCAGAATTCGTAATAAGGGCTGACTGTGAGTCCCTGAGGGAATGGACATCGGAATAAAGGCTCAACGTTGTATCAAAGTTTTTGGTTTTCACCACATTCTTCGCGAATTTCTTAAGGGCAAGCGCATCTTCATTCATGATCCCCGCGGTGCTGATAAATCCGGTATTCTTGCCCGCGTCCTTAAGTTTTCCCGCAACGATGCTAAGCGCGTCTTTCCATGTCGTTTCCCGAAGCTCACCCTTCACCCTTTTCAGGGGGCTGACAAGTTTTGTCCTTTCTTCAATGCAGTCATACCCGAATCTTCCATACGCACAGATATATTTTTTTGCTGAGCCAGGTTTTTCCCCGGTATTGATCTTCTGGATGCTGCCGTCTTTTACGCTCACGAGGATGTCACATCCGCTCCCGCAAAGAAGACATACAGACTGTATCTTTTTGTATTCCCACTCGCGCCCTTTCCGCCATCTGTCTGCCTCGGGGAGGGCATTGACAGGGCATGCGTCTATGCAGCTTCCGCAGAAGGTGCACCCGGACTCTCTGAGAGACTTGTTGTACGCGGTCCCGATCTCGGCGTTGATTCCCCTGCCGATAAAATCAAGGACATTTGTCCCCTGCTCCTTGCACACCCTGACACAGCGTCCGCAGAGGATACAGTATTCCGGGTCCCTCCTGATGAAAGGATTGATCTGATCGATCGGGTACCCCATCTTCTTCCGTGTGAATGAAGTCCCCTTCAGTTCGTATTCATATGCATATTCCTGAAGCTTGCAGATTCCTGCTTTTGTGCATGTCATGCAGTCGAGCGGATGGATGGCAAGGATCAGATCAAGGATGAACCTTCTGATATCCCTTACTTTTTCGGTCTGGGTATGCACCACCATCCCTTCTCTGACCTTGGTGTTGCAGGCGATAACGGGCGACTTCATTCCTTCCACTTCCACGAGGCATAATCTGCACGCTCCGAACCCTTTCATACCCTTGAGATAACAGAGATTGGGGATGAAAACATCGGCGAGATGCCCTGCATCGATGAGGTTCATGCCTGCAGGTGCGTGCACCTCTTTCCCGTCTATCTGAAGCTTCACCAGTTTTTCCATTCTCTCCTCCTGATATACTTAGCTGTAACTATGATTGCTCAATAAATTCTTCCTGAACCTTCGAGATGAGTTCAATCGCCCCTGTCGGACAGACCTTGATGCATTCCCCGCACAGCACGCATTGCCTCTGCTTGATCTCAAAATAGATAAATTTCGAGGGATCAGATTCTGCCGTCTCGCCGTGTATTGCATCAAATTTGCACCTGAGCGCACATTCTCCGCACCTGATGCACAGATCCTGGTTTATCAGATATGAGAGAGAACTGATGCATTCTCTTTTCGGACATATGCCGGAAAGATGCATTCTGAATTCCTCTTCCCCGGATGTCAGCTTTTCGAGAAGGAACTTGCCGGTATCCCTTCCCTTCTTGCAATATGAAGACGAGATCATATTGGAAGCGATTCTTCTGAGCGCGAGGATGTCTGCTTCCCCCGCCTCCTCGAGATGCTGGCTGATCCTGAGCAGTCGTATTTTTGCTTCTTCAGTCCCCAATGAACAGGGATAGCATCTGCCGCACATCGGCCCTGCGATAAATTCCTCAATAAAGGTAAGCGACTTCTGCACTGCGCATGTTTTCTCCTCGGCATCTTTTCTGATTTCATCGAGGGTTATCTCCTCAATGGGCTCTTCTCTCTCCTCAGGAATCGGCATTTCGACAGCCTCGCCAACCATGCTTTTGAGGATTCTGCCCTCTTTTTCATACTGGATAGCCCCCATTGGGCACTCTTTCAGGCAGTCACCGCATTTTTTGCAGAGAGTGCTGTCAATCACAAACCCGGTAGACGTTTCCTTAATTGCGCCAACTCTGCATACATTGATGCAGTTCCTGCAGAAATAGCAGAGTTCCCTGTCTATGTAAATAACCGGCTGTTCCTTTATTTCTATTGCGCCGAGGGGGCATACGGTAAAACACGCCTTGCACCTCTGGCAATCAACCTGGTCGACATAAAAGAATCCGTCTTCGGATTCCTTGATGGCCTCATAAGGGCATTCATCCACACATCGCTTGCACTGGTAACAGACCTCGGTATTCAACGAGACCTGTCCGAGCCCCTGGCATACGAAGGCCCTGCAGTATTTCTCCCTCACATGTTCATCATATTCCTCGCGGAAATATCTGATGGTAGTGAGAACGGGGTTTGGCGCGCTTCTGCCAAGCCCGCACAGGGAACTGCGCTTCACATACCTTCCCAGCGCTTCGAGTCTCTCGATGTCACCCTCCTCACCAAAGCCGGAGGTGATCTTTTCGAGTATCTGGAGCATCTGATAGGTGCCTACCCTGCATGGATAACATTTGCCGCACGACTCAGCCTGGCAGAACGACAGGAAAAACTTTGCGACATCCACAATGCAGTTGTCTTCGTCCATGACGACCATTCCGCCTGAGCCCATAATCGAGCCGACTTTGGCAAGTGAATCAAAATCGATGGGCAGATCAAGATACTGCTCGGGAATGCATCCTCCCGATGGCCCTCCGGTCTGTACGGCCTTGAATTTCTTGTCTCCTATGATCCCCCCGCCGATGTCAAAGATGATCTCCCGCAGGGTTATCCCCATGGGCACTTCCACAAGTCCGGTGTTCTTTACTTTACCGGTAAGTGCGAACACCTTCGTGCCGGGTGAACCTGCGGTTCCTGTCTTCAGGAACCACCCTGCGCCTCTTTCGATAATATGAGGGACACAGACATAGGTTTCTATATTATTCAGGTTTGACGGATAGCCCCATGGTCCGCCACCGGGTTCGGACAGCCTCGGTGGTCTCAGGCGGGGGAACCCCCGCTCGCCTTCTATCGAAGCAACAAGCGCAGTGGCTTCGCCGCAGACAAATGCACCTGCGCCTTCCCTGATCTGGACAGTAAAGTGAAAACCCTTCCCGAGAATATTGTCCCCCAGTAAGCCCAAGGCTTCAGCCTGCTCAATAGCGATTGAAAGATGCCTGACCGCAAGGGGGTATTCATGGCGGACGTAGATAATTCCATGTTCTGCGCCGATTGCATACGCACAGAGCATCATCCCTTCGAGAAGGCTGTGGGGGTCTCCCTCCATGATCGACCTGTCCATAAATGCACCGGGGTCGCCTTCATCTCCGTTTGCAATAACCAGTTTTACCGGATCCGGCGCTTTTTTCGTATGTTCCCATTTGATGCCCGCGGGAAACCCGGCGCCGCCCCTCCCCCTCAGGTTTGCTCTTTTCACTTCATCGAGCACCTGCTGTGGCGTCATTGAGGACAATGCTTTTTCGAGTGCAGCATATCCCCCGACCGCGATATATTGAAAAATATTGGTAGGATCGATTCTTCCATTATTCCTGAGGGCAATCCTGAGCTGTTTCCGGTAAAACGGCACGTCCTTAATAAAGTATGCAGGCTTTTCTCCGAGAGACCTGCGGAACAGGAGATCCCATACCGGCTTTCCGCCCATGACAGTGCGCATAAGCACATCTCCTGCTCTTTCCGGTGTCACCCTATGGTAGAAATAGCCCTGGGGCTGCACTGTCATTACAGGCCCCAATTGACAGAGTCCCTGGCATCCGGTGGTGATTACTTCTACTTCCTCATTCCCGCTCCGGGCCCCTGCCATGAGATTGTCAGCTAACGTAAGAGAGTGATTGGCTCTGCATGCCGTTCCGCAACACACCCGGATTCTCTTCTTGTTGGGAGCTAACACACCTTCTCTGGCAAGTCTTTTTCGGAGGGCTTTCAGGTCATCCAGACTGGTTAATTTTTGCATAAGCGAATTAACCTTTCTTTTTGGTTTCGGACCAATTTCCGTGTGGCTACAAGTCGGTCACTATTCTCGTATTGACTGTATTATTGCCTTTAACTTTCCGCTTCCTGTAATTTCACCCATAACATTCTCATTCATGGTAGTAACAGGTGCAAGCCCGCAGCACCCTACGCATCCCACTGTCTCCAGTGTGAGTGCAAGGTCTTCGGTTGTTTCGCCGCTCTTGATATTGAATTCCTGTTCCAGGGCGTTCAGTACATTTTTTGAACCCCGTACATAACAGGCTGTGCCGAGGCACACTTTCAGGATCTTCTTTCCTCTTGGCTTGAAATAAAACATGCGGTAAAAGCTTGCCACACTGAAGATTTCAGACATGGAGAGATTCAGTTTTTTGGAAAGTTCCTGTACACTCTCCTCCGGCAGATACCCCAGCGCTGCCTGGATCTGTTGCAGCGCCTGAATAAGAATGCCCCGTTTTTTCTCCCGTGCATTCAGGATCTCGCCGATCCTGCCTATCTGCCTGTTCACATCTATCTCTTCGACTTTCATAAACCCTCCAGAAAAAAGCAAGGTGTTTAAAAGTGATGCCCGTGAGACAAATAGTCAAGCGCCCGCCGCATGTTTCCAGTGTGCGGTGAATGAAACATCGCAGAGAACTATACATATTTTATACTTCCGGGCTGCATATTGCAATACCCCTGTTGCCTCATAATAAAATGTTACCGAAGGATCGCTGACTCAGCGAGAGATTTTGTAGCATAGAGGAAGATTTTTTTCAGTTTATCTTCCAATGCCTTTCTCAGATGAAATGGGTTCAGGTTTT